>JBFFNY010000033.1:0-10575 GCA_041562955.1 Desulfurivibrionaceae bacterium
CGACCTGTGTGCCGCCCGTGCCATGATGACCACCAGCAATGGAACCGAATTGGTCGGCCCCGACAACACCGTATTGGTCGCCGTGACAACCGTTGGTGCCGGCACAGGTTACCTGTGCGGTCTGGGTTCCACCCGGAGCTGTTGTGAGAACGGTATCGGCTCCGGTAATGAGTGCAACGTTATGCCCCGTGGTCTGATCTCCGCGGACCCAGTAAAAGTTACCGCCGGCCAAGGTGTTCGTGCCATAGGTTGGCGCTGTTGTGTCAAAAACATAAGGCACGGTGCCGTTAGTAACGTTCTCTCCGGTGTGACAACCGACACACCCATACATCAGGAGGGAACCGTTTGGATCGGCGTCCGCAATAAGTGCGTTTGTTGTGGTGTCATAGGTAAAGGCCATTGGCGCGTTACCCTGGCTGTTGTGCATGGTGTGACAGGTGCCGCATTGACCAACCACCTTGGCCATAACGGCCGTCGGTAAGGTGAGCGTGGCGCTGAGCGCCATTGCTGCGATGATTTTTTTATTCATGTTTGTTTTCATTTTTTCTCCCTGCATCGTGTTGAAATACACATTGACATGCCCTTGCTCCCGTTACGAGGTTATCTCAATGCGGTATGGCCAGAAAACATTTAGGTGGCGGACCTACTGGCAAGATCCACCCTTCCCGTCGTCTGAAATGACGAGAAGTCTAAAATGTGAACCTGTCATCTTAATAATAATCAATTCGTTGAGAATATCAAGAGCAATAGCCGTGCCATAGGGGTGGTGTCTGTTAGAAAACATGCGAGATGTAGAGGGGAGAGGGGGAGCTGGTCTTTCGCGCGCTGGCAACAGTGATCCATTATTGAAGGATTCTCACCAGTTACTGACTATGGGGTGAGCAGATTTGATCTACCTGTCGGGTTGATGCTGTTTGGGAACGCCGTCTATTATTTTTTTTGTTTACACTGTTATTGGCAGGGGTTGACCAGGCTGTAATCTGCAATTTTCTTGCGCAGGGTGGTGGGTGATATTTCAAGTTGTTTTGCGGTTTGGGTAATGTTCCAGTGCAGCCGGTTCAGGGTTGTTTCCACGTGCACTTTTTCTGCCTCGGCAAGGGTGGTCGGTCTGGTCTGGGTCGGGGTGGCTGTATGGTGGGGCTGGTTGAGGCAGATGTCGCTGGCGGTGAGGACACTGTCGGTGGCGAGGGCAATAGAGCGGGTCAGTACATTCTCAAGCTCTCGGACATTGCCGGGCCATGTATGCTCTTTGAGTTTCTGCAGCGCCTCGTCCTTGATACGGGGGGTGGGACAACCCAGCTGGGTTGTGATTTTTTTGAGCAGGGCGTCGACCAGTTGCGGGATGTCGTCAGCCCTTTCTCGGAGCGGCGGCAGATACAGGGAGGTGACGGCAATACGGTAAAATAGATCCTTTCTGAATTCACCTTCGGCCACAAGCTTTTCAAGGTCCCAATGGGTGGCAGAGACAAAGCGGGCACGGAATGGAATGGGCTCAAGGCCGCCGACCCGGACGAATTCGCCTTCCTGCAGGACACGGAGGAGCTTGCTTTGCAGGTCAATGGGCATATCGCCAATTTCATCAAAGAAAACCGTCCCTTCTCCGGCATACTCAAGTTTGCCGATCTTGAGCCGGTCGGCTCCGGTAAAGGCACCTTTCTCATGACCGAAAAACTCTGATTCGAGAAGGGTTGAAACCACCGCTGAACAGTTAATGTCGACAAAGGGTTTGTCCGGGGCGCTCGCTTCGTGGAGGACCCGGGCGACCAGCTCCTTGCCTGTGCCGCTTTCCCCCTGAATGAGAACCGTGACCTTGCTGCGTGATAAGAGACCTATTTTTTTATGGATATTGATAATTTCAGGGTGGGTGCCGATCATGTTGGGCTGGTCTTTGGGGAGGATGGGCGGCGGGGCGTAGGGAGGCAGGCTGGTCTCTTGATTGCGGTGTATTTCTATACGGGGTAGGATGGCATGGATCTCATCCAGCTCCAGGGGCTTGCGCAGGTAGTCAAAGGCCCCCCTCCGCATGGCTTGAACCGCGATGAGGTTGTCTGATTCACCGGTCATGATGACCACGGTTGGCTTGCCTGGTAAGTTGGCTAGCTTGGGCAGTGTTTCCAGTCCGTTGATGCCTGGGAGGTTGATGTCTAAAAAGACAATGTCAGGGTGGAACGCAACCGCTTCAGCAAGACCATCCTCCCCGGAGAAGACCATTCTGACCTCGTGTCCCTTGATATTCAGGGATACCTGGAGTGATCGGCATAATGCTTGATCGTCGTCAATTATCAGAATTTTCATTTGCATTGTTGGGTTCATTGTTCAATAATATTGTCCCCCTGTTCTGTGGGAGAGGTGTTGTCTGTGTTTAACAGGAGGGTGTGCGCTGAATAATGCCCTCAGCTGAAACAGTACAAAAACTTGTCAACTTGGTCAATGGTTGCTCTGTCTGTTTGCCTTCGGTCTCAGGAAAAAATGAAAGAATGACAGGGTCCTAGGTGTGTTTTGCACCCGGGGCGGGCTCTCTCTCCTGTCGGGTGTGTTGTATTGTCGTTGCTCCGTTTTAGTGCTTCGCTGTTGCGTTACGCCAAAGGGATGCTTTAGAGTTATAATGAAATGACTGTTTGCGGGAACAGGGATCCCGTATGGCTCAAAAATTGCTTATTTCAATGTTTTGTTTTGCTGTTCCGGACAATTTTTTTTTATATAATTAAAAATGATCTGAACCTCTTTTTTATCAGGCGGTTAGATCTTGGTATGAATGTAACGCTTATATTACTGACTGTTAAATGGATTAATGGTTGTGACAAAATGTGTCAAGGATGTGGTTCTTGGCATAATGGGGGACTTAATGACTATTCGTGTTTTGGGTAAAATATTAGTACTGACGCTGTTTCTGTCTTTTTCCATATTCCTGGATTCGGGGGTGGCTGAGTCTTTTCCCTTCCGCAGTCTTGCGGTCGGGGAAAAAATTCCTGATGGGGCTCTTCTTAACAGTGGCGATCAGAGCACGTTTTCTTTCCAGGAGTTGCAGGGAAAACCGGCGGTTCTGGTGTTTTGGGGAGGTGATCTTGAGGTAAAGAAACAACGGTCTATTGCCGCTTTGACGGAACTGCAGGATCTTGCCCCATTCTTTGCGGAGAAGAACATTGCCTTGAAATTGATTAACGCCCAAGGGGACTCCAAGGCTGTTATCGATGAGGTGATCCAGGCCTCAGGATTTACGGGTCCTGTTTATTTTGACCCGGAGCAAAAGGTGTACGGCACACTTGGTGTGTTCATTATGCCTGCTGTTTTACTCTTGGATGAAAACTCTGTTGCCGTTGCCGGTATGGGATACAGTAAAGATCTGGCGGCGTCACTCAAGGGAGAGATTGAAATTCTTCTGGGCGAGAAAACCCCTGAACAGGTTGAGGCTGAACTGCATCCTGTGATGGTGGAAAAGCCAAAGGCAGAAGTCGATGCAAACCGTCATATGAACATGGGGAATGTCTTGGCAACGAAGGGGCAGCTTGAAGAGGCGCAGCGTGAATTTAAGGCGGCAATTGAAAAAAATCCGGCCCTTGCAGAGGCATTTGTTGAACTTGGTTGTCTTTACTATGCCCTGGGTGAGATTGAGGAGGCCGCGAAGAGTCTTGATGCCGGACTGGAGCTTAATCCCGCCTCTTTGCGTGGAGAGGTCTGTTTTGCTCAGGTCACGGCTGCGCAGGGTGATGTTGATGGCGCGCTTGAAGATCTGAAGGCGATGCTGTTTCGCAATGATCGTAACGCGGAGCTGCATTATGTACTTGGAACCCTCTATGACAAAAAAGGGGATTCGGTCCAGGCCGCTGCAGAATACAGCAAGGCCTACGAGTTGCTGCTCCGGAGCACTCATTTTGAATAAAGAAGCAGATGTAGTGAACAGACCCTTGGGTGAAGGAGTTTGGCTCAAGGGTGCCGGAAGAGGATGTGGCGAGGTTGAAGTTGTTGCTGACTGCGTCGTTTCTGGGTGCCTATTTAATAATCAGGAATTTTTATGAATAGTTTTGAAAGTCATTCCTCTAAAGGATATGGGCCGGTGTGCAACCAGGTGATCTGGGTATGTTGTCTTGTCCTGGGCCTGTGTTTTTTTCAGGAAAAGGTCTGGGCCGCTTCAGAAATCCTTGTGCCCCCTCCCTCAGCAACCGTTTATGCCAGGCAGCCTTTCACCCATCTCATTGTCCGCCAGCAAGCGGCTGAAAATATCAGTCGTTCACGGGTTCGTCAGGATGACCTGCTTTTAGCACCCCAGGGAATATGGCAGTCCAAAAAAGGTGAATATTATCTGCATTTTCGTCTTCCCCTGACGCCCGGCAAGAACTCCTTTGAGCTCATTCCTTCAGGACAGGAGGTCAAGGTGAGGTATAAGCCGTTGCGTTCGCTGATTAATGCAAATCTGCAGGGCAAAGGGGTGTTTTTATTTCATAAAGATGAGTTGTTGCCCGCAAGTTGCATGGAGTGTCATCATGAAAAGGTGGGCCCGGAGGCGAGATCCATCAACAGTCTGGCTCAACCCCTGTGTATCGGCTGTCATAAAAATATTATTGCGGAGAACTGGAAACATAGCCCTGCTGTAACGTTGCAATGCCGTTCCTGTCATCAGCAAAGCGCAGACCCCAATCAGATCACCATCCCGGTCGGCAAGGTGGAGTCGAGTTGTTTTCAATGTCATGTCAACAAAGAGGCCTGGCTTAAGATGGCCCATATCCATGGACCTGTGGGTACAGGCGACTGCACGGTTTGTCATAATCCCCACTCCGATCAGAATCCATCACAGCTTTGGGCCGAAGGCAAGAGCCAGATCTGTGTGGCCTGTCATACGGACAAGAAAGACCTGCTCGCTGAAGACAGTTCGACCTATTACATCCACGGGATCATTAAGGGCGGGGGGTGTGTGGCCTGTCACAGCCCCCATGCCACGGAAAACCGCTTCCAGCTGTACAAACCGATTAATGAGCTCTGTGTGGGATGTCATACCGCCTTTCAAGGTGTTGTGAAGGGGCATCCTGTCGGCGGCCATCCTGTTCAGGGTGTGAAAGACCCCCGGCGCCCGGAGAGGACTTTTGCCTGTACCAGTTGCCATAACCCCCATGGCTCGGATTATAAGTTCCTGCTCATTGGTGATATTCTCGGCGGTCAGGTGTGCAGTCAATGTCATTATTAGGCGCGAAGGAGACGAGGCCGTTGTTTGAAAAACCGAGTCAGAAACCGCTGTTCCAGATTTTTTTCCGGGAAGGCGTGGTGCTGATTCTCTTACTGCTGCTTTCTGTGCTGGAGGCCCACTCCGGTGATCCGGCGGTTCAGCCGCAAGAGGCGACGGTGGCTGAGCAGCAGCCCATTTCCCACGGGGATATGCGTCTGGTTACCATCTTAAAAAAGGATAGTCGCGGAAAGGATTTGCGCTTTCCCCTCAATGTCACGGCCGATGATGATGCCAGTGAAATCTATGTGATTAACGGCGGGCAGTCCAATGTTGTTATCTATGGGCATGATTTTTTCCCTTATTTGGTCCTCGGAGCTGGTCGCGGGGTTGAAAGTCCCCAATGTCTGTTCTTTGATCCGGAGGAAGGGCGCGTGTATGTCGGTCAAAATGCCACCGCCCATAAACCCGCCAGGTTAACAATTTTAAATGCGGCTTTTTTACCGGTGCAAGAGGTGATGTTTGGTGGGATGCCGGATGGCGAGGGATTCTCTCCGGCCAACGGCATGGTGGGGGTGAATGGCAAGATTTATCTGGTTGGTCATCAGAGCCGGGGGGTTCTGGTTTTAGACAGCCAGGGAACATTCTCCCACTGGCTGAGACCAATGGACAAGATCGCCATGGATGTAGTCAAGACAACAGACAGTTCAGAGAAGAGAAAGGCATATCTGCAGGGGATGGTGGGGGATGTGGGTGCAGAGGAAGAGGTTGAACCTCCGGAGGAAGATACGTCCGGTCGACCTATGGGACTGCCCGCTACACTCCTGCCGAAGTCCGGCCGGGCAATCCCCATGGACAAAAACAAGGATAAAGACCTGCAGCCTGTTCTGTTGAATGATGTTGCCATTGACAGCGACGGGCGGATTTTTCTGCTCAGTGAAGAGATGAGCAAGGTCTATGTCTATGGGCCTGGCGAGAATTTCATTTTCTCTTTCGGCCAGAAGGGCGGATCCCCTGGAAAGATGAGTCGCCCACGGGGGCTTTGTCTTGATGAAAAGAAAAAGTGTATTTATGTCGTGGATTATATGCGACAGACCGTTCTGGTCTTTGATATGGCGGGGCGTTTCATCTTCGAATTCGGTGGACGGGGTGATGGGCCAATGTGGTTCAACTTCCCGACGGCAATTGATGTTGACTCCCAGGGCAGGGTCATTGTTGCGGATCTGTTTAATAACAGGGTTCAGATTATGGAGAGTGATTTTACCATGGATTATCCTGTGTTTGGTCATACGAAGGGCACGCCGGCCAAGGCTGCAGATGAGAAAGAGTTACAGCAGCCTTAGGCAGGGCGACTGAAAAGTGTGTTGGTTGATTAGTTGAGTAAGGAAGACGACTTGAGTCCTTTTAGAATTATACATATTTCCATTGCTGTCTGGCTCGTGCTCCTGTTGGTGGGGGGACAGGTGCGGGCTGAAACGGAATTTGTTGTTGTAGTTCATCGGGATAACCCTGTCCAGCGTCTGTCGGCCAGTAAGATCAAGTCTATTTTTCTCGGCAAGGAACGGTTCTGGCCGGATGGCTCGCCCATTACCCTCATTATGAATAAGAATGAGGATATTCATGAATCCTTTACCCGTTTAATGCTCCAGAAATCGCCGGCACAACTGTCGGTGTACTGGAAAAAAATTCTCTACAGCGGGGCCAGTATGCTGCCCCTGGCGGTGAAGGATGATGAAGCTGTGAAGTCGTATATGAGTCTCCATATCAACACCATCTCTTATGTTGATGTGGACTCTCTGGATAAGCAGGTTCGGAAGATGGAGGTTACGCCCTGATAAAACGATTAGGGAGTATTCGCACAAAAATATGGCTCTGTGTTCTTGTTTCTCTGGTGGGGTATTTTATTGCGACTGTCGCCAGCTTTTATTCGAATATGGCCCAGTATGAGCGGTTGTCTCATCTGGAGGAGACCTGGTTTCCCATGGCTTCGTTGGGGTCTGAGATGCGCCATGTCTTCCAGACTCAGATCGACCGGCATGAGGATGCCTTTCTCACCGGTGGTGAGGAGCTTGACGGCGAGATTAATTCACTGCAATTCCGGTTGATGAATAAATTTGACCAGTTGGAGGAGTTGATTCGTAAGAACCCCTATGTCCCGTTGCCATTGATTGAAATTGAACAGCTTGAAAATGATTATAGTCACCTCATTGAGCTGGGGCAGCTGATTGAGCCATGGATGGATGCTGATGTGGAGTTAACCCCGCAAATGCAAAAAGACATCCAGCGCCATGGCCGGCTGCAGCACGATCTGTTGGAGCGTTTCACCGCCCTTGATGAAAAGTTCTCAGCCTGCTTTATTGAGGCTATTCAGAAAAATAAAGCGAAAAGTCTGTATACAACCTTTTTTCTCGGTTTTCTTTTTATCCTGGTGATCCTCTGTGTCACCGTGATTATTGAAAAGATGGCCGGCCATCTTCTCATTAAACCCTTGACGACCATCAAGGATAATATCCGACGCTTTGCCGTGTTTCATGAAGTGGTCGAACCCGAGGGGGTTAATCCCTCGGATGAGGTCGGGCTTTTGGCTTCGGCCTTTTGGGAAATGACCAAGGATTTAAAGGCCACCACCGTATCCAAAAAATATGTGGACAATATTATTCGTAATATGTCAGGGGCACTCGTCGTTTTGGGGCTTGACGGCTGTATTCAAAAGGTGAATCAGCAGGCAACAGAGCTTTTCGGCTATGGGGAGGAGCACCTGATCGGTCAACGGGCAACGCTGCTTTTTGCGGATGGGGAAGACAATCCCCTCCATAAGGTGACTGGTCTGGAAAACTGGTTCTGCAGGAACGTCGAGGTGGATTGCCGCCGGCAGGATGGTCATGTGTTTAAGGCTCATTTTTCAGGTTCAACCATGGACAATGAGATTGGTAAGGTGGTCGGCATTGTCTGTGTCTTAAATGACATCACCGAGATGAAAATAGCGGAGCAAAAGCTGAAGCAGATGGCACTGTATGATGCCCTCACCGGGCTTGCCAACCGGCATCTCTTCTTTGACCGTCTGGACCTTGCCATTCACGAGGCAAAGCGGAGCGGGAATAAGTTTGCCTTGCTCTTTCTTGATCTGGACAAGTTCAAACCCGTCAATGACACCTTCGGCCATGATATCGGTGATCTGGTTCTCAAGGAGATTGCAACGCGGCTGCAACATCTGGTGCGATCCGGTGATACGGTGGCGAGGATGGGCGGCGATGAATTTACGATTGTGTTGACCGGGATCCATGACGAGCAGGCGGCGGCACGGGTTGCTGAAAAAATTATTCAATGTGTCGGCGTACCCTTTGTCTTTGGCGAGGTATCCTGCCAGCTGGGAGTAAGCATCGGCGTCAGCCTCTTTCCTGATCACGGTGAAATTGCTGACCCGTTGATCAACAAGGCGGATCAGGCCATGTATGCAGCCAAGAATAAAGGCCGGAACACCTATTGTTTTTACCGGAACTAAAGAGTCAAATCGTGTTAAAAAAAGAAATATTATGATGTCTATTGATACAATGAGGTCCAGGGTTGCTGAAGTCATAAGTCGAAGTGGCAGTATTCGCAACAAGGTGTGGATGTGTGTTTTCATTGCCCTTGTCGGTTATTTCATCGCCACCTTATCGAGTTTTTATTCAAACAGTCGCCAGGCTGCCCGTCTGACTCATCTGCAGAAAGTTGAAATGCCCTTGGCCCTGCTCAGTGACCAGGGGCTGCAGGCCTATAAGGAGCAGATCGAAAAGTACGAAAATGCCTTTCTCACCGGAGAGGCAGAGCAGGCCATTCTGGGAAATCGTTTGAGCAGCCATATTGAGGAACTTTTTGAGTCCATGGCGGTGATTGCCGTGGATGACTGCATCGTTGACCATAGGACGTTGAATCTTGAGGAGTTGCTCGCACGGTATAACGAATTTGCAAGTTTGGCCTCCGAGGTCTATTTGAGCACCCAGGCCATTGAGACATCCATCGGTCTGCAGAAGAAGGTGCAGAAATTAGGCAGTATGCAGACCAGTATCTTAAATGATCTGCGCCATATTGCCGGGTATTTTACCCAGCAGGTTGAGGTGGAGATACAGGAGCAGCGGCGAAGTGCGCAGTTTCACACCTTCTTTCTGGCGGGTCTTTTTGTGGTGGTGCTGGTGTCCGCCATTTTAGTCAGCCACTGGTTTGCCAGTACGCAGCTCATTGATCCCCTGGCGCAAATTCAGAATATGGTCCAGTCTTTTGCCAAGAGCAGGGAGATCGCCCGACCCCAGCTGGGAAGTGAGAGCGATGAGATTAATAAACTGGCCCTTTCCTTCTGGGAAATGACCCAGGTGCTGAAGGAGACCATGGTGTCCCGGGACTATGTCGACTCCATTATGAAAAACATGTCCGGTTGTCTCATGGTGCTTTCCTCTGATCTGGTGTTGTCCAAGGTCAACACCATGACCAGTTTTCTTTTAGGCCGGGATGAGCAACAGCTCCTTGGCGTGAAGGTTACGGATCTTGTCTGTGACGACATGCAGTCGCTTTTTCAGGAGAAGGCTGTCCGGCCGCTTCTTGACGGGAACGACGTGGTGAATCTGGAAATCTGTCTGAAGAGAAAGGACGGCATTCAGCTTCCGGTGCTCTTCTCCGGTTCGGTGATGCGTAATGCCGAAGACGCCATTGTTGCCTTGATCTGTGTGGCAAATGATATTACCGAACGGAAAAAAACCGAGCAGGTCCTGCGTAAAAACGAGATTGACCGGGCCTTGGCCCAGACCGCCTCGTTGGCCCGTATCGGTGAGCTGACCTCGAGTATCGCCCATGAAATGCGCAATCCTCTGTCTTCTATTAAAATGAATATCCAGACCATTGAGCATGAGCTTGGTGATGTGAATCCCGTCTTCCACGAGTTGGCGACCATTGCCCGGGATCAGTCCCGCCGACTTGAGGTGATGCTGAATGATCTGCTGAGCTATGGTAAGCCCCTTACGCCGCAGGTGGTCCGGACCACATTTAAAACCCTTCTTGATGAGACTCTGATCGCGGTGGCGCAGGATAAAAAAGAAAAAGGGGTCGTCCTGGAGGTCGTCGACAAGCTGCAGGATATCCCCCTTGAGATGGACAAGGAGTTGATGATCCGTGCCCTGTCGAATTTGCTCCTGAACGCGATTCAATGGTCTCCGGAGCGCGGCAAAATATTTATTTCAAGTCGTTTGAATTCCAGCCTGACATCCCATGACCAGGCGGTTATTGAGGTTCGTGATACCGGTCCTGGATTGGATCCGGCCAAGAAACACCGGCTGTTTCAGCCGTTTATGACGACCCGTCAGGGGGGCACAGGTCTCGGCCTGGCCAATGTGCGTAAGATCGTTGAGTATCATGGCGGTTCTGTAACAGGTAGGAATCATGTCCTGGGC
>JBFFNY010000034.1:0-10509 GCA_041562955.1 Desulfurivibrionaceae bacterium
CCAGAATCCTGAGGCAGAGAAAGACAGGATGTGGAGCTGCCAACCCCCATTACACAGGTAAACCAAAACATCGTCCCCTTGCCGACCTCACTTTCAAGCCCTATTTCTCCATCCATTAATTCCACCAGATTACACGCTATGGAAAGCCCCAACCCTGTTCCTCCAAACCTTCGGGTATGTGAAGAATCCGCCTGATTAAACGATGAGAAAACCAGTCCCTGCTTTTCCTGCGGAATACCGATACCCGTATCCTCAACTTCAAAACGAACCAGGACTTCGGCATCTCCCCGGAACTCCACCACTGAAACACGTATGGAAATCCCCCCTTCATTTGTAAATTTCAAACTATTGGACACCAGATTGCTGAGAATCTGAAAGAGGCGATGCGGGTCTCCGATCATAATGCCGGGGACATTATCGGCAAGGGAACAGGTCAATTCCAACCCCTTATCCAGGGCAATGACCGCAAAAAGATTCACCAGTTCATCCAGCGTCTCCTGAACAGGGAAATGAATGGATTCAAGCTCCAGTTTCCCTGCTTCAATCTTTGAAAAATCAAGAATATCGTTGATGATACCAAGCAGACGAACAGCCGAAGATTTAACCATTTTCAGGTGTTGCTGAGGTGCAGCGCCAAGACCTGCGTCGAGCAGCAAATCCGTCATTCCCATAATGCCATTCATCGGGGTGCGAATTTCATGGCTCATATTCGCCAGAAACTCACTTTTTATAAGTGACGCATGCTCGGCAAACTCTTTGGCTTTTTTTAAGGATTCACTATCCTGAAAGGATTGAATAGCATAGCCTGCGGCACCAGCTAAATTCTCAAGCACCGTTTCTTCCTCAAAGGAGATCACATGGGAACTGTAAAAGACAATAACTCCGATGGGCCGACCTGTTACGCGGCGCATCAAGCACCCGCTAAAGGCCCGGACATGATGCTCCTCTGTCCAAACAGTATCAACAGTGAGCAACTCGGACTGGATATCGTTCACTAAGATCTTATTATTTTTTTGCGATGGAGCAAGGGCACCGATCTCTCCATACCCCAGAGGATAACGGGGAAAAATATCCGGACATGTACCCTGTGCATCCCCCATTGCCAGATGCAGACAATCCCTCCCCCCCGCGCATCTCTTCTGCATACGATGGGGGCAACCAATGCATCGATCCCCGGATTCAATCAACCAGACCTGACATAATTCCAGACTGAAGATATCAATGGCGGCACGGGTAATCTCCGCTAATTGATCCGGAAGTGAAGAGCGCAGATACAGACGGTCATGCAGATCATTAATGCCCTGTTTCCAATATAATGATTTCTGCTGAATATCCTCGATACGTTTTCGCTCAGAGATATCCCGGATCACGCCCTGCACGGCAGTACCGCCTTGAAAGGGGATCGTGCTTAAAATAATCTCTGCAGGAAAAAGAGTACCGTCCAGCTTCTGGTGAAGCCACTCAAAACGATGTGAACCCTTCAGTCGGACAGTATTCAACCGCATGGGGGCAAGATCAGCAGAACACTGGCCGCCCGGCTGGAATTCAGGCGAGAAATCAACCATACTCCTGCCGCAAAGCTCTTTAACGTGCCCGCACCCGAACAAATCCACCGCCGCCTGATTGCAATCAAGAATACCTTTCATTCCAAACAAAACAATGGCATCAGGTTCCCCGTCAAAAAGGGAGCGGAACTGGGCTGCTGTTTCAGAGAGTTTATCCTGGGCGGCAACATCGGCCGTGACGTCAACTGCGGTGCCGTGAAATCCCTGAAACACACCCCCATCATAGACAGGCTCCCCACATAATGACAGCCACACCGCGCGGCCACCCTTATGGCGATATTGCAGCACAATATTCTGAAACGGTTCCGACTGCAGGAAAAAATCTTCAAGTTCTCCTAAATACTCCTGCGTTTCAGGATCCTGAAAGTCAGCAAATTGGCGCAGCCCAACCACATCCCCGGGAGAATAACCCAGCACCCTTTCTATCACGGGATGGACCCTGGTGAACACTCCGGAATCAGAGACCCGCCAGAAAAAAATACCCGCAAGGGGCAACATCGACGCAACTTCAGTCCACACAGCATTTTCTTGCGGAATCGCCTCATACTCTTGTTCCAACACCACCCCTCCCGCCTTGGCCTCTGATCAATACAACACCCGTATCTTCCCTCAACAGGGTATCACAGCCGACCAGCCACCCCAATTATTTTATAGCGCCGACAGCAATTTGCAGACAAACCGCAAAAAAGGTAGCTTTTTCCACAAAGACCATTAGAGTAACCGGCACAATTTAAATAGACTTATTGAGGTGTCATGATTTGCGTCAGCAAATCATGGTGAAAAGGGAATACGGTGCAATTCCGTAACGCTGGACCAGCGCTGTAAGCGGGGACCACTTCACCAAACAATGCCACTGCCCCAAAAGGGCGGGAAGGCGGTGAAACTGGACTGATCCGCAAGTCAGAAGACCTGCCGTAATAAGTATACGGAATGATCGTCCACATCAATCCGCATGGAGAACTCCATGCGGATTTTTTTATGTGTTGTTACTAAAAGCAAGGAGAGAACTCACGATGAAAACTCAACTAGAACAAGCCAGAGAAGGAATTATAACAAAGGTCATGCAGCAGGTTGCCGAAAATGAAGGGTTCAGCCCTGAAGCCATCCGCATGAAAGTCGCCCTCGGTGAAGTGGTTATCCCCAATAACCCAAACCGTCCAGCCCAGAAACCTGTGGGTATCGGTTCGGGTCTGCGCACCAAGATCAATGCCTCCATCGGCACCTCCTCAGACATCCATGACATTGAGCTTGAAAAAAGAAAGGCCATCATCGCGGAACAAGAAGGTGCGGACACCCTCATGGAACTGTCCACCGGGGGTGACCTCGATAAAATTCGCCGCGAAATCCTGGGATGCTGCAACCTGCCGATTGGTAATGTGCCGTTGTATCAGGCGTTTAATCATTATTCCCGCAAGTATAAAAACCCCAACAAACTTGACCCGGAATACCTGTTTGACCTCATTGAACAACAGCTTGCTGACGGCCTTTCCTTCATGGCGATCCATTGCGGGATCAACCGTTTCTCCATCGAACGTTTACGCAAACAAGGGTTTCGCTACGGCGGCCTGGTCTCTAAAGGCGGAACCTTCATGGTTTCATGGATGGAGCATAACAACTGCGAAAACCCGCTGTATGAGCAGTTTGACCGCGTCTGCGATCTGATGAAAAAATATGACGCCGTGCTCTCCCTCGGCAACGGTATCCGCGCGGGAGCGATTCACGACAGTCATGACCGTGCCCAGGTGGCAGAAATGATCATCAACTGCGAGCTGGCCGAGCTGGGCCGTGAAATGGGATGTCAGATGATGGTTGAAGGCCCGGGCCATGTGCCGCTGGATGAGATTGCCGGAAACATCATGCTGGAAAAACGGATGAGCGGCAATGCCCCCTATTACGTACTCGGCCCCCTTCCTGCGGACTGCGGTGCCGGTTACGATCATATCACCGCCGCCATTGGCGCCGCCACGGCAGCGCAGCATGGCGCCGACCTCATCTGTTACATTACCCCGGCTGAACATCTGGCCCTTCCCAATGAAGATGATGTGCGAGAAGGGGTCCGTGCCACAAAACTCGCGGCCCATATCGGTGACATTGCCAAATACCCGGAGCGTCGCGAGCGTGAGAAGCAGGTGGCACTGGCCCGGCGTGACATGGCATGGGATGACCACTTCAAGGGGCTCATGTTCCCGGAGAAGGCGGCTGAAATTCGTAAAGAGCGCAGCCCGGAAAACGCCAAGACCTGCACCATGTGTGGTGATTTCTGCGCCATGGAACGGGGCCATTCCCTGTTTAAAGATGACATGAAAGGGGATAAGATCAGAAAGGTCACCACCTGATCTGCTCAGAGTGAGGTTCCAGAGGGGAAGAAAATGTATTTTCGTTTTGACCCAAACAGGATATGATTCTTTCCTTCCAGAACCTCGGCATTCCCGCAGACGAAAAGCGGCTTTAGAGTAAAAAAATAATAGAACAGGAGCACCCCATGAGTCTTCCGTTAACCATCGTTATTGCCACTACAAATCAAGGCAAGCTCAAGGAATTTCAGCATATATTAAAAGATCATCCCGTTGAGATCAAAAGTCTTGCTGATTTTGGCCCGATTCCGGAAGTGGTGGAAGACGGCGAAACCTTTGACGAGAATGCCTACAAGAAGGCCTTATTCACCGCTAAAGTGCTCGGGCTTCCAGCCATTGCCGACGACTCAGGCCTCACCGTTGACGCCCTGGACGGCAAACCCGGCGTCTATTCGGCTCGGTTTGCAGGAGAACAGGCGACCGACCAGGACAATATCGACAAATTACTCCGGGACATGGATGGCCAGACGAACCGGAAGGCCGCCTTTAAATGTGTCCTCTCCCTTGCCGTTCCTTCCGGGCCGGCTTTGACCTATGAGGGGAGTTGCGAAGGTGAAATACTCGACCAACAGCGAGGGTCCGGCGGGTTTGGCTATGACCCTGTATTTTTCTCACCGGAGCTCGGCAAAACCTTCGCTGAAGCGGACATGGCGGAAAAAAGCAGGATAAGTCACCGGGGCAGGGCCCTGGCTGAAATGAGTGATGAATTTGCAAATGTGGTCAAATGGCTGAAACAACGGTTGGCCGAAGAAAAGCCCCAAAAGCCCGACGAGAGTCAATTCATGCATAATGACTGGTCTGAACCCTATATGGTGAAGGATATCAAATAAGATCTAGCAGCAAAACCGCACACCTCGCATAAAAAAAAGGTTCCACCCCCACGTCAGGGCTGGAACCTTTTTTATTGTAATCCGTAACACCGCGAACAAATTAATCGTTAAAACCAACCCGCTCAATCAAACGCCGAATAACCTTCCGAGGCTCCAGACCAAGATAGGGAACCTCAAAGCCTGTATCGAAAAAATCAGGATTCACATCATTGGCAGACCAGACACTTCTGGCCTCAAAGACCAGCTCCTTTTCGTGGAAAAAACCTTCCGGCAAGAGAAGCTTCAGCATCATAATTGTATCCCGGGGAATCGGCTTACGGCTGACAATCTTGCACCCCCGGGTGGTGATATCCACTAAATTACCGAGCAGCTCGTTTGTTTCGGCATTGTACACCTCAAGATAATAGACAAGATGGCGCCGCTTGATAATCCGCGTTTCACTCTCTTCGTCACCGGTCATACAGGCCTCATTATAGTATTGCCATCTCAGCTCAAAACCACCGATAAAAATCGATCAGACCGCTTCCCCATTGAAACCGAAATGGTCCATGAGTTTACGAACGATCGTTCTCTCTTTGGCACCTAAACGTATAATTTCAAACCCTGTCACCAGATAGTCCGTATTCACATCCGGCTTTGTCCAGCGGCTGATCCCGTTGAAGGTGAGGTCCGGCACACCGTAACGGCCATCCGGCAGGAGCAATTTCAGAGCAAAAGAAGCATCCTTTTTAAACCCGTCCTTATTCACCAGTTTACAGCCACGGGTGGTTAAATCCACCAGACGACCAAGCTTCTCCCCTGAATCCGCATCAAAAACCTCAAGGTAAAAAACAAGCTCCCTGCGCCTCATGATTCTGCCGTCACTATCCATTACCACTCCTGTGTCATAAAAAGGGAGAAGATCAACATCGAAAACTATAGAAATAGTGTGGAATGAAATTTATTTTTTTGCAAGCTGATCCATAATAAAACTCACCACCTCCTGTGCCGGAATTGCAGAGGAATCAATGTGTATCGCATCGGCGGCGGGCTTCAGTGGGGCAAGGGCTCTGGTGGAATCAGCCAGGTCCCGCTCTTCGATCTGGGCCAGGATCTCATCATAGCTCACAATTTCACCCTGCTCGGCCAATTGCTGCACGCGGCGCTGCGCCCTTTTTTCGGCAGAGGCGGAAAGAAAAAATTTATACCGCGCCTCAGGAAAAACCACGGTACCCATATCCCGCCCCTCAGCCACCACATCTCCTTTCCGCCCGATCTCCCGCTGCAACAGCGTAAGCTTTGCACGAACCTGCGGCAAGGCGGATATCCGCGAGGCCACCAGTCCCATGTCAGCGGTGCGAATCGCCTCGCTGACATCTTCATTGCCAAGCAGAACCCGGGTATCACCGTCACCGGGCAGAAGCGATAACTCAACAGAGTCAAGCATCTCCTGCACCTGGTCCGACGAATCAAGATCCGTGCCCAACCGTTGGGCATACAACCCGACCGCCCTGTACATGGCGCCGGTGTCAAGATAGGTGTAATGCAACTGTGCTGCCAGCATCCGACTCACCGTGGACTTGCCGCCGCCGGATGGACCATCAATAGTGATTACCGTTTCCATTTTACTCTCCTCGTATTGCGGTCAAAACCTGGGCCAGTGCCTGCACCAGCCGCCGATTCTCCGCTTCAACGCCAACCGTGATGCGGATATAGGACGGATAGCCATAGGCTGCCATGGGCCGGATAATCACACCAAGATGCAGGAGGCGCTCATAGAGATCCTTACAGTCACACCCCACATCCACGAGGAAGAAGTTAGTTTGAGTCGGAAAGACCGTGCAGCCGAGCTTCGCAATTTCACCGGTGAGGTAGTGAATACCGTCACGGGTCATCGCCATGGTCTTATTATAATGGTCGTCATCCTCCAGACAGGCCAGCGCCCCGACCTGGGCCAGTTCATTCACATTGAAAGGCTGACGGACACGGTGCAGATAGGAGGCAATCTCCGGATGCATAATGCCGAAGCCGACCCGCAGACCCGCGATGCCATACGCCTTGGAGAAGGTCCGCAGCCCCACAACAGGGGTGGCATGATGCAGATACTCCCGTACATCAATCCGTGTCTCCAGATCGGTGAAATCAATATAGGCCTCATCAAGCACCACCACGACCGTCTCCGGGATCTTGGCCAGGAAGGTATCAAAAGCCGCTTTCCCAAAGGCCGTACCCGTTGGGTTGTTGGGATTATCGAGAAAGATGAGGCGGGTTTCCCCGGTCACCTTGCGGGCGATTTCGTCCAGATCATGACACATCTCTTTGAGCGGAATAACGATATTGACCCCGTCACGCGCCTGGACCATGGTCTGATACACCAGAAAGGACGGGTGGCTGGTAATCACCTCAGTCCCCGGCGCAACAAAGGCCCGCACCAGAAAATCAATCACCTCATTGGAGCCGTTGCCGAAGACCAGCTCATCCTGCGACACACCGAGCTTTTTGGCGGTGGCTTCAGCCAGGTAATGGCAGCTGCCGTCGGGATACCGGTGCAGACCGGTCAGGGCATCGCGAATCGCGGCCACGGCCTTGGGGGACGGCCCCAGTGAATTTTCATTGGATGCCATTTTAATGGAATTTTTGACCCCATACTCCCGCTCCAGCTCCTTCAGGGGTTTGCCCGGCGGATAGGGGATGAGGGTCTTTATATTCTCGCTCACTTGTAATTTCATAAGGGTCTGCTCATGCTTTATTTTTTTCCAAAGAAAAGGCCACGATTAATAAATTAATCCGTGGCCTTGAAATAACATCCTGGGTGGAGCGCCATCAAGAAAGGGATGGCTGTTTCCCCTGGATCCCCAGACCCTGCTCCAAGTTAAACCCGGCCCGGAACAAGGTTTTTTCAGCGAAATGCGCCGCCTGCAGCTGCATGCCGATGGGCAGTCCGGACGCACTGAACCCGCAGGGCACCGACATTCCCGGAACACCGGCAAGGTTCGCCGGAATAGTCAACGCATCAGAGAGGTAAACCGAAAGGGGATCACTCGCCTTTTCGCCAATCTTCCACGCCGGAGTCGGGGTCACCGGGCTCACCAGGACATCGCATTCCTTAAAGACATTCTTATAATCCTCCACAATCAGGGTACGGACCTGGGAGGCTTTTTTATAGTACGCATCATAATATCCGGAGGAGAGCGCATAGGTGCCAAGGAGAATCCGCCTTTTCACCTCATCGCCAAATCCCTGGGAACGGCTGCGGCGATACAGATCAATCAGGCTGTCCGCATCCATATCACGGCTGGTGTACCGTACGCCGTCATACCGGGCCAGATTGGAACTCGCTTCAGCAGGGGCGATGATATAATACGCCGCAACCCCGTATTCCGTATGGGGCAAGGAGACCTCTTTGACCTCGGCCCCGGCATCCTGCAGCACCGCAATACCATGGCGGATCACCTTCTCCACCTCAAGTGAAAGACCGGCACCAAAATATTCCGTTGGAATGCCGATGGTCAGCCCCTTCATGCCGGCCAAGAGACCTTCCGTATAATCTTCATGTCCGGCCCGGGAGGAGGTCGAATCACGGGGGTCATGTCCGGCCAGACCATTGAGCATCAAGGCGGCATCCGTCACGTCACGGGTCAGGGGGCCGATCTGATCAAGGGACGAGGCAAAGGCCAGCAGACCAAAGCGGGACACCCGGCCGTAGGTTGGTTTTACCCCGACCACACCGCAATGGGAGGCCGGCTGGCGGATGGAACCGCCGGTATCCGAACCGAGGGAGGCCAGACATTCACCGGCCGCAACCGAGGCTGCTGAACCGCCGCTTGAACCGCCGCAGATATAGTCAAGATTCCACGGGTTATGGGGGGTGCCGAAGGCACAGTTCTCATTGCCTGAACCCATGGCAAATTCATCCATGGATAATTTACCCACACAGACGGCGCCCTGGCTGTTTAATTTTTCCATCACCGTGGCGTCGTAGGGTGAGATGAAATCCTTGAGGATTTTAGACCCTGCCGTGGTACGGATGCCCTTGGTACAGATGACGTCCTTGATGCCAAGAGGAATCCCGCATAGGGGACCGCCTTCCCCGCGGGAACGCATTGCATCCGCCTGTACCGCCTGGGCCATGGCCTCTTCACTGGTTCGGGTGATAAAGGCGTTCACCTTCGGCTCAACCGCGTCAATACGATCCAGCACCTTTCGGGTCAGCTCAACAGAGGTCATCTCGCCCCTGGCAAGGGCATCTTTGGCTGCATGGATGGTTAATGTTGTTACGTCCATCATCTTCTCTTTCTTTATATTTAGTTGTAACGATTCAGAGCGGACAAGTTACCTTCAACTCTAAGGCGTAACGGTTCAGATAATACGAGGCACGACAAAGGCTTCACCGTTCTGATCGGGGCCATTGGCCAACGCCTCGGCCTGACTTAACGAGGGGTGGACGATGTCTTCACGGAAGCTGTTTTCAATATCCAGCACATGGGTGGTGGGTTTAATATCCGTGGCGTCAATCTCATCCAATTTGGCCACATACCCCAGCACCGTGCCCATCTGCTCAGCCATGGCTTCCACCTCTGCCGGGGAAAGCTCAAGACGAGCCAAACGTGCAACCTTTTCCACTTCTTCTTTGGAAATACTCATATTCTATCCCATTCTTCTCATTTTTCAGCTTCTCATAAGCTGAGGTATCTTACCCATGAACACGGGGAACTTCAATCAGACATTCAGGTTAAATCAAATTTTCTACCGACCACCGCCTTGGCCTCATCAATGGCAGGACAGGGAATGGTGGTGGTGCGTAACTTGTCCAGGGTTTCATCACTCAAGGTTGTCCGGCCCAGAAGTTCCACCAGCCCGACCAGGACGCCGTTGGCGAGGCCCTGCAGGTCATAGCCGCCCTCAAGGGTCATGAGGAGCCGCCCGCCGCACACCTCTTCCGCAAGCTCCTTCACCTTTCGGGTCTGATAGGCGAACCCATCCGCCGTAACATGCATCCCGCCCAACGGATCATGTATTGCGGTGTCGTATCCGGCCGAAACCAGGATCAGCTCCGGTTTATACTGGCGCACCACCGGGGCGAGAATCTCATTGAAAATCCGGGCATAATGTTCATCTCCGGGCCCTGCGGGCAACGGCACATTAATAGTATACCCCTCGCCCTTCCCTGCGCCGGTCTCCGTCACCGCGCCGCTCCCCGGATAATAGGGGAATTGATGGGTGGAAAAATAGAGCACCGCATCGGTGTCGTAAAAGGATTTCTGTGTCCCGTTGCCATGGTGCAGATCCCAATCGAGGATCAGGATCCGCTTCAAACCAAGCTCGTGCAGCGCATAATGGGCGCCGACCGCCACATTATTGAACAGGCAGAACCCCATGGCCTGATCCGGTTCCGCATGATGTCCCGGGGGGCGCACCAGACAAAAGCCATTGTCGATCTCGCCCTTCATCAGAAGATCAATGCCGGTAATCACGGCACCAGCGGCGAGAAGAGCCGCATTATACGACTGGGGCGAGGTGGTGGTGTCACCGTCAAGGGCATCAAAGGTCTTTCCATCGGTCTGACTGATGCGTTCAATATGTCTCTGGGTATGATTCCGACGCAACTGGTCCCAGGTCGCGGGCTGTATCGGGGGGAAGACGAACTGACTGCCGACCTCCGGGTTATCAAGCTGGGTATAAATCACCCGCAGACGATCCGGCCGTTCCACATGGGTCTGACCGGGGTCATGTTGCAGATATAAGTCGTCACGAAAAATGGCTGTTGGGCTCACAATATTC
>JBFFNY010000035.1:0-10312 GCA_041562955.1 Desulfurivibrionaceae bacterium
ATGGCTAGACAAAAATTTGAACGCAATAAGCCCCATGTAAATATCGGCACCATTGGTCACGTTGATCATGGTAAGACCACTCTGACAGCAGCGATTACCACCGTGCTTTCATATAAGGGCTTGGCCCAAAAGACAGATTTTGGTTCGATTGACAAGGCTCCTGAAGAAAGAGAGCGTGGTATTACCATCGCCACAGCCCACGTTGAGTACGAAACTGCAAATCGTCATTATGCTCACGTTGATTGCCCAGGCCATGCTGACTATATCAAGAACATGATTACCGGTGCTGCCCAGATGGACGGCGCAATTCTGGTAGTTGGTGCTGATGACGGTCCTATGCCTCAAACCCGTGAGCATATCCTTCTCGGTCGCCAGGTTGGTATTCCATCAATCGTGATCTTCCTGAACAAGGTAGACCTTGTTGATGATGAAGAACTCATCGAGCTTGTTGACATGGAGCTTCGTGAGCTTCTTGACAGCTACGAATATCCAGGTGATGATACCCCAATCATCCAGGGATCGGCACTGAAAGCACTTGAGAGTCCTGAAGATCCAGAAGCAACAAAATGCATCTGGGACCTGATGGAAGCCTGTGATACCTTCATTCCTGAGCCTGCTCGCGATGTTGATCTGCCATTCCTCATGCCTGTTGAAGATGTGTTCTCCATCTCAGGTCGCGGCACTGTTGCAACCGGACGTATTGAGCGCGGTGTTGTGAATGTTGGTGATGAGATTGAGATCGTCGGCATCAAGGATACCGTAACGACAACCGTTACTGGTGTAGAGATGTTCCGTAAGATGCTGGATCAGGGTCTTGCCGGTGACAACGTCGGTATCCTCCTGCGCGGCACCAAGCGTGAAGATATTGAACGTGGACAGGTTCTGGTTAAGAAGGGTTCAATCAAGCCGCACATGAAATTCAAGGCCGAAAGCTATATCCTTTCCAAGGAAGAGGGTGGACGTCATACTCCATTCTTCAACGGCTACCGTCCCCAGTTCTACTTTAGAACAACAGATGTTACTGGTGTAATTACATTAGGCGAAGGCGTTGAGATGGTCATGCCTGGCGATAATGTAACGATTACCGGTGAACTTATCACCCCGATCGCTATGGAAGTTGGGCTGCGTTTTGCAATTCGCGAAGGTGGCCGTACCGTAGGCGCCGGTGTTATTAACGAAATTTTAGAATAAGATAAGAAGATTGCTATGAGAGAAATTATCCGTTTAGGTTGTACCGAGTGTAAGCAGCGTAACTACTCTACGACTAAGAACAAGCGCACCACTCCAAATAAATTGGAGCTTAAAAAATATTGCCGTTTCTGTCGTGCACATACGTTGCACAAAGAAACTAAATAAGAAATAGGCCAGTAGCTCTAATTGGTAGAGCATCGGATTCCAAATCCGAGGGCTGGGGGTTCGAATCCCTCCTGGCCTGCCAAATTGTTAACTTCGCTTCTGTTTATCAGTTGCGAAGTTAAACTATTTTAAAGGCAAACCTACGGCTTTAATTTTAACGCGTAAGAATCAATGGCCAATAAGAAAAAACAACCAAACAAAAAACAGATGGTTACAGGTTCTGCTGTAAGTCCGGCTGGGTCCAAGTTCTCGTTGGAGAAAACCAAGCAATTCTTTAGTGATGTGCAGCGGGAATTCACAAAAATTGCCTGGCCAACGAAACAGAATACAACCAGACTGACGATCACTATGGTTATCTTTGTTATTATTGTTTCTTTTTATCTTGGCGCAGTTGATATGCTCCTTGGCAAACTGATCGGTTATATACTGAGTTAGTAACGAATTTTATAAAGACAGGGGATATTCAATGGCACGTGCTTGGTACATTCTTCATACATATTCAGGTTTTGAAGAGCAGGTCAAAACTAACATGCTTGAACGGATTAAGAACGCTGGACAAGAGGACATGTTCGGCGAGATCCTCGTACCTACTGAACAAGTTGTTGAGATGAAGCAGGGAGTGAAGAAGACCTCGACTCGTAAATTCTTTCCTGGTTACATCCTCCTCAATGTCGATCTTAATGATGAGACATGGCATACCGTGCGTGATACTGCAAAGGTAACGGGATTTGTAGGCAATGACCTTCATCCTGAGCCTGTGCCAGATGAAGACGCGATGAAAATTATTGGCCGTATTAAAGACGGCGCCATGAAGCCTAAGCCCAAAGTGATGTATGAGGAAGGGGATGAGGTTCGGGTCATTGATGGTCCCTTTGCCAACTTTCAGGGCGTGGTTGATGATGTCAATCACGAAAAAGGCCGCGTAAAAGTTAGAGTATCGATCTTTGGTCGTGAAACTCCAGTTGAACTTGAGTTTATACAGATCACCAAGGGCTGATACGAAAGAGGTGCACACCTCTAAAAAAGAATGCTGCTTCATTGCATATACAAGATGTGATTTATACAATCCATCACCCGTTTAAGGGCGATGATGTGCGCCATCAATTGAACTGCTCCTTCAATTAAGCTCTATCACCATAGAGTCAGGCAACATTATCATTAAAACTTAGGAACTATTATGGCTAAAAAAATAACTGGATATATCAAACTTCAGATTCAGGCTGGTAAGGCAAATCCATCCCCACCAATTGGCCCAGCACTTGGTCAACATGGCCTGAATATTATGGAATTCTGTAAGGCATATAATGCCAAGACCCAAGACGCAGGTGATACAATCATTCCTGTAGTCATTACAGTGTATCATGATAAGTCTTTTTCTTTTATCACTAAAACTCCTCCTGCTTCGGTTCTGATCTTTAAGAAGCTTGGTCTTAAAAAGGGTTCCTCGAATCCAAAGAAAGACAGGGTTGCTAAAATCACCCGTGAGCAAGTAAAGGAAATAGCGGAGATTAAAATGCCTGACCTCAACGCGTATGATATTGAGGCAGCTATAAAGATTGTCGAAGGTACTGCTAAGAGTGCTGGCGTAACAATTGTCGACTAATCTGGAGAAAGAACATGGCTCACGGAAAGAATTATACAAATAGTATTAAAGATAAAGACCCACTCAAGTTTCATACCCTTGAAGAAGGGGTGTCTGCTACTCTAGCCTCGTGTTACGCGAAGTTTGACGAGTCTGTAGACATTGCCGTAAAACTTGGTGTGGATCCTCGTCACGCTGATCAAATGGTCCGCTCTACTCTGGTGCTGCCTAATGGTACCGGCCGGTTAGAACGCGTACTTGTTTTTGCTAAAGGCGAGAAAGTTCAGGAAGCACTCGATGCCGGTGCGGATTATGCCGGTGGTGATGATCTTGTGGAAAAAATTCAGGGCGGCTGGCTTGAATTTGAAAAATGTATCGCCACTCCAGATATGATGGGCGTTGTTGGTAAAATTGGTCGGGTTCTCGGACCCCGCTCACTTATGCCGAATGCTAAACTTGGCACTGTTACCTTTGATGTTGCTCGCGTCGTTGGCGAAGTAAAATCCGGTAAGGTAGATTTTCGTGTTGATAAAGCAGGTATCGTTCATGCAATGTTGGGTAAGGTGTCTTTCGGTGAAGAAAAAATTCGCGAAAACATCATGGCCTTTATCGAAAAACTTATTCAGATCAAGCCTTCTTCTGCGAAGGGGATTTATCTGAAAGGTGTGACCGTTTCAACAACCATGGGTCCAGGTCATAAACTGGATACTGTTGAATTGCGATCACTGGTAAAATAAGGACGTACCTTATTTTATTCCGGTTATCTTGACGCCCTGCTTCAAGATAACCCCCATGGCCATCATTCGTGAGGAAGGGTGGCCTTTAATGCAAGTAGTTGCATTGTCGAAGACAGCTGGTGCGATTTGTTCGCTTAATCCCTTGAACTATTCAAGAAGCCCGCCGAGACTACAAATAGAACATCTGTTTCTTTTGACCTCTCTTAATCGACCCCACAACTGCTTCAACTCACTTTTCTAGTAGGAGGATTTGACATTGAATCGTAATGAAAAAGTTTCAATGGTCGAACAACTTAATGAGCGACTTGCCAATGCGCAAATTGCCATAGTCACCGACTACCGCGGTCTGACTGTCTCCTCATTTGAAGAACTTCGTCGAGAGTTGAAGAAATCAAATGCTGATATTCAGGTAGCAAAAAACACTCTAATGCGTCGTGCAATAGAGGGTACCGCTTTTGAACCGATGACGGAATCCCTTGAGGGAACCACAGCTGTAACCGTATCCTATGAGGATCCTGTTGCACCTGCAAAAATTTTAACCGCTTTTGCTAAGGCCCACCCTGAGCTTGTGATTAAAATGGGTTGCCTTGAAGGTAAAACTCTGAATAGCACTGATATTGAAGCCCTTTCTAAGTTACCAGGTAAGGAAGAACTCCTTGGTAAGTTGGCCGCTGCTTTGAATGCTGTGCCTACGAAGTTTGTCCGTACACTTAATGCCATACCAAGCCAGCTTGTGTATGCATTAACCGCAGTTAAAGATCAAAAAGAACAATAAAATTGAGAGGATTATATAATGTCTATTGAAACAATGATTGAAGAAATTAGTGGAATGACCGTACTTGAGCTTTCTGAGCTTGTAAGTGCTATTGAAGAAAAATTTGGTGTAACTGCAGCAGCTCCAGTAGCTGTTGCTGCTGCTGGCGGCGCTGCTGCTGGTGGCGAAGCTGCTGAAGAGAAGACTGAATTTGATGCTATTCTTCTCGGTTCCGGTGACAAGAAGATCGGTGTTATTAAAGAAGTTCGTGCCATCACCTCCCTTGGTCTCAAAGAAGCTAAGGCCCTTGTTGAAGGCGCACCTTGTCCAATTAAGGAAGGTGTAAGTAAAGAAGAAGCTGATGCTATCGTTGCTCAGATCGTAGCTGCTGGTGGAACTGCTGAAGTTAAGTAAGTTCACAGGTCTTTCTTTTCAACTGGTTTGAAAAGAAAATTTAAGGGGTTTCAGCCTCTTAATTATGTAACGCTGTTAGGCAAATTGTCTAGCAGCGTTACATGCGTTTTACCCCTTCTTTTTTTTATGTGGTCCTGCAACACGTTGCTTGTTTTGCTCTAAAAAAGAAAAGTGTGCCTATCACTTTATGATAAATAAAATCAGGTAATACGTAACTATTTGATATTACATGCTTGACTGTTGTTTATAAATTTTATTTAATTGTTTTCCGTAATAAAAATAAAAAAATGTTTCGGCCTCTCTGTCAGGTCAACATCTTTCCGAAGGCCGGTGGCTTTTGCTTCGTGCATCTCAACCTTCACCCCGCACACCTGATACACCAGGTTGCACCCGTATAAATTATATTTGAAGGACGTTCTAGTCAGTATTAGTACGTCATTTTCCTACAGCTTTATTGAGACGAGGATATTATTTCAATGAAAAGTATGAAGCGCGTTAGAAAAAGCTTTGCAAAGATCGGTGAAGTCATTGAGAAACCGCATCTGATTGATATGCAGAAAAAATCCTATGACCAGTTCCTGCAACAGGATGTCTTGGATGATGAGAGAGAGTCCTCAGGACTGCAGGCGGTTTTTCAATCAGTCTTCCCCATCGATGACTTTAATGGCAACTGTACCCTTGAATTTGTCAGTTACTCATTCGGTGAGCCAAAATATTCAGTATCTGAATGTGTTGAGCGCGGCATGACCTATGAGGTTCCGTTAAAGATAACGGTTCGACTGATTACCTTTGAGGTCGATCCCGACACCGATGCCAAGACTATCCGTGATATCAAGGAACAATCCGTATTCCTCGGTACCTTGCCTTTAATGACAAAGTCAGGTGTTTTTGTTGTGAATGGTACGGAGCGGGTTATTGTTTCTCAGCTTCAACGTTCTCCTGGTCTTTTTTATGCCCATGATAGTGGTAAATCCCACTCTGCCGGAAAGCTGCTTTATTCAGCACGTATCATCCCTGTGCGTGGGTCGTGGGTCGATTTTGAATTCGATGCCAAAGATGTTCTGCATGTTCGTATTGATCGTCGTCGTAAATTTCCTGTAACGATCCTTTTAAAGGCATTGGGCCATGAAGCACCAGCCCTGCTCGAATATTTTTACGACATTGACACCCTGCGTTTTGAAAAAGGCAGGGTGATGTGTTCCTTCGTACCGGATCTGTACATCGGTACCCGTGCTTCCCGTGATATTGTCGATCCGGCAACCGGTGAGGTGCTTGCTAAGGCCAACCGGAAGATCGGTAAGGCACTTGCCAAGCGCATGGTTGAAGCGGGCATTGATTTTATTGAAGTTGATCCAGAGACAATTCCAGGGAAATTTGTCGCCAATGATATTGTCGATCCGACAACCGGTGAGATTATTCTTCCCTGTAATGGTGAGATCACCGCTTCGGTACTCGAGACATTAAGTGACGTTGGCATCAACGAAATCAAGATCCTGCATATTGATGATGTAACATCAACCGATTCATTCAGGAAGACACTCTTCCTCGATAAAACAACATCGATTCAGGAAGCATTAATTGAAATTTATCGGAGATTGCGTCCCTCGTCACCTCCTACCATTGAAGTGGCAACAACCTTTTTTGAGAATCTTTTCTTCAACCCCGACACCTATGACCTCTCCGTGGTCGGCCGTTTTAAAATTAATTCCAAATTAGGTTTTGATACCGATATTGAAGTCCGGACCTTGACCCGGGAAGATATCCTTGAAGGCGTGCGCTATCTTGTGCGACTGAAAGAGAGTCAGGGTACGGTTGATGATATCGATCATCTTGGCAATCGTCGAGTCCGTACGGTTGGTGAGCTGGTGGAAAATCAGTATCGCATGGGACTGGTGCGTATGGAACGCGCTATTCGTGAACGCATGAGTTTGCAGGAAATTGAAACCCTCATGCCCCATGATCTGATTAACCCTAAGCCGATTACAGCTGCTGTAAAAGAATTTTTCGGCACCAGTCAGTTGTCGCAGTTCATGGATCAAACCAACCCCCTGTCCGAAGTGACGCATAAACGGAGACTGTCGGCCCTCGGACCGGGTGGTCTGTCCAGAGAGCGTGCCGGCTTTGAGGTTCGTGATGTTCATCCAACCCATTATGGCCGTATCTGTCCGATTGAGACTCCTGAAGGACCTAACATCGGTCTGATTGTTTCCCTGGCGACCTATGCCAAGGTCAATCGCTTCGGGTTTATTGAAACACCGTATCGAACCGTCGATAAGGGCTTTGCCACTCAAGACGTCGCCTATGTCTCCGCATTGAAGGAAAAAGAGCAGGTTGTGGCACCGGCGCAGACCAAGATGGTGAAGGATCACATTGAAGCCGACAACATCATTGCCCGCCAGGAAGGTGAGGTAATGCTGACGCCGAAGGCCGATGTGACCCATATGGATGTCTCGCCGAACCAGCTCGTTTCTGTCGCGGCCTCGCTCATTCCGTTCCTTGAGCATGATGATGCGAACCGTGCACTCATGGGTTCCAACATGCAACGTCAGGGTGTACCACTTTTACGTACCGCCTCGCCGCTTATCGGCACCGGTATGGAGAAAAATGTTGCCCTTGATTCCGGTGTCTGTCTGCTTGCTGATGGTGACGGAATCGTTGAAGAGGTTGATGCGAATCGAATCGTGGTTCGTTATAAGAACCCTGGTACGGGTGGTTTTGATACCGGTATTGGTATTTATAAACTGGATAAATATAAGAAGTCCAATCAGTCCACCTGTTTTACCCAAACTCCGGTTGTTCTTCCCGGCCAACGGGTTAAAACAGGGCAACTTCTCGCTGATGGTCCTGGTACGGAATGTGGTGAGCTTGCACTCGGTAAGAATGTCACGATCGCCTTCATGCCTTGGCGTGGGTACAACTTTGAGGACTCTATTCTTATTAATGAGCGTCTTCTCAAAACAGATACATACACATCCTTACATATCGACGTGTTTGAGATTGTCGCCCGTGATACCAAGCTTGGCCGTGAGGAGATCACCCGTGATATTCCAAACGTCAGTGAGGAAGCGCTGCGTAACCTGGATGACTCCGGTGTCGTTCGTATCGGTGCTGAAATTCGCCCGGGCGATACCATGGTGGGCAAGGTTACACCGAAGGGTGAAACCCAGCTTTCTCCGGAAGAAAAACTCCTTCGCGCCATCTTTGGCGAGAAGGCGGGTGATGTCAAGGATACCTCCCTGCGCGTACCTCCTGGAGTGGAAGGTGTTGTTATTGACGCCAAAGTGTTCTCCAGAAAAGGTGTGGAGAAGGATGAGCGTTCTCTGACCATTGAAGAGTTTGAACTGGATCGTTTGAACCGTGATATGGATGACGAGGTGAATTGTCTGAAGAAGGCGACCCGTAACGGTATTGCGGAGTTGCTCTCCAACGAAAAAGCCGCCTCGGCGGTCATTTCTCAAAATGGCGAGTCCCTTGTTGAAGAAGGCGGACGTATTTCTGCGGAAGTGCTTGAGCAGATGTCGCTTTCCGCCATTAAGCGGATTGACTACACAAACCGTGAGCGTTTTGACGGTGAAATTGAACTCTTGTTCAAGCGTTACGATAAGCAGGTCAAGACCGTTAAGAAGCGTTACGAAAACCGGATTAAGCGTCTGCAGAAGGGTGATGATTTACCTCCAGGCGTAATCAAGATGGTCAAGGTGTATGTTGCCACGAAGCGCAAGCTGTCCGTTGGTGATAAAATGGCTGGCCGTCATGGGAATAAGGGTGTTGTTTCCCGTATTCTTCCTGAAGAGGATATGCCGTATTTTGAGGATGGCACGACCGTTGATATTGTCTTGAATCCTCTCGGTGTACCTTCCCGTATGAATGTCGGCCAGGTCCTTGAAGTGCATCTTGGCCGTGCGGCCAAGGTCCTTGGTGAGCAGGTTCAGGCCCTTGCCAGGAAACGCGATGTGAACATGCTCAAAGACAAGCTCAAGCGTATCTACTCTGAAGCTGAGTATGAACAGTTCATTGACGGGTTTGATGATGAAGGTCTCCTCGATTATGCCGCTACGCTTGGTACTGGTCTCCATATGAAAACTCCGGTTTTTGATGGTGCCAATGAGTCTGAGATTCGTGATCTTCTGAAAGAAGCCGGCGTTGAAGAGGTTGGCCAGTCAACCCTGTATGACGGGTTGACGGGTAAAGCCTTTTCAAACCCTGTTACGGTTGGAACGATGTATTTCCTTAAACTGCATCACCTGGTTGATGATAAGATCCATGCCCGTTCAACAGGTCCTTACTCGCTGGTTACCCAGCAGCCCCTTGGTGGTAAGGCCCAGTTTGGTGGACAGCGTCTTGGTGAAATGGAAGTTTGGGCCATGGAAGCGTATGGCGCAGCCTATACCCTGCAGGAATTTCTCACGGTTAAGTCTGATGATGTTCAGGGCCGAACCAAGATGTATGAGAAGATTGTTAAGGGGAATAACTTTCTTGAAGCCGGCTTGCCTGAGTCATTCCATGTTCTTGTGAAGGAATTGCAGGGACTGTGCCTGCACATGGAATTGATGGAGTAAGAACAGGCTCAAGGTGTAAGGGCCAAGGTTCAAGTAGTGGTTTTCTTGAACCTTGTACCTTGCGCCTGTACCCTGATCTCCGGCCCTGAAATGAACGAGCAATACAATATGAGTATGGTTGTGCAAATGAGCAGATCACTCTCAAACCTTAAGAGGTGTCATTGTGGACGAACTTTTTACCTTTTTTACCAAGGCCAAAAAGACAGTTAAATATAAACAGGTACGTATCTCTATTGCCTCCCCTGATAAGATCAATGAATGGTCTTACGGTGAAGTAAAGAAGCCTGAAACTATTAATTACAGAACCTTCAAGCCTGAGCGCGATGGTCTGTTTTGTGCCAAGATTTTTGGACCCGTTAAAGATTTCGAATGTAATTGCGGGAAGTATAAACGCATGAAACATCGCGGCGTGGTCTGCGAAAAATGTGGCGTTGAGGTCATTCAGTCCAAGGTGCGTCGTGAGCGTCTTGGTCATATTACCTTGGCCGCCCCTGTCGCCCATATCTGGTTTTTGAAGAGTTTACCTTCAAAGATCGGTAATCTCTGTGACATGACGTTGAAGGAACTTGAAAAGGTTCTTTATTTTGATTCCTATGTTGTCGTGACATCCACTGAGCCTTCCATTGTTGTCGGCAGTCTCATGAATGAAGAGATGTATCGCACCAGCCGTGAAGAGTTCCCCGGTCAGTTTACCGTGGGAATCGGTGCTTCGGCGATTCAGACTATTTTAAAAAATCTGGATCTGGACCCTCTGGCCCTTGAGTTACGCGAAGATATGCGGACCACCGGTTCTGAGGCAAAGCGCAAGAAATATGCAAAGCGTCTTAATGTTGTTGAGGCGTTTCGTGATTCCGGTAATAAGCCTGAATGGATGATTCTTGAAGTGATCCCCGTTCTTCCACCGGATCTG
>JBFFNY010000036.1:0-10297 GCA_041562955.1 Desulfurivibrionaceae bacterium
CTGGATATCCTGAATAATCGTGCTCACATTCTCCTGCATCCTTTTCAACTTGCTGAGAACACGTGATAATTCGTCATTTGATCCTGTTGTGACAGGGATGTTATGGGTGAGGTCACCGAGGGATAACTTGTCGGCAACCGTCTCGATGACAGCAATGGACTGGAGAATGGACCGTACCGTTGTTGTGGTGAGGAAAATACCAAAGAGAGCGGTGCCCAGGAAAAGTGAGCCGAGAAGAAGGCTGCTCTGCAGGACCTGTTTCTTGACCTCTGTCTCGCTCCTGCGCATGACGGTGATTCCGTTTTCGATGGTGGAGTCCTGATACTGCTGCAGTCGTTGCAGGGAGTTCTGCAGTTCTTTGTCGATGTCTGATCTGAGTTTGATATACACCGCTGAATTACCGGCCCATATATCCCAGAGATCTTCATAATGCCGCGTTAGCGTTGCCGGAGTGGTAAGGAGAATAGTGTTGAATCTGGCGTTTATTTTTTCACCATCTGCGCGGTTGGGATGATGGATGTCGTTCTCAACTAGGCTCGTGAACTGAATGGCCTCGGTTAATTGTGTTGCGGAAATGGCGGTTGCCGCTGTGAAAATATCGTTTCTGACCTGGCCAAGACGTTTTTCTTCTGTTTGAAGATGGTTGATACGCACCTTCACGGCATCGATGAGTTGGTCCAGACGGACAATGGCATTGCGGGTTTCTTCCGGCATATCCTCAGGGGTGGAGTGGAGTAGGACCTGCAGGTTGTGTTTTGCCCTGAGATACTCCTCTTCTGTTTTGTCAGCAAAATATTGATTGATAGATTGCTCTATCTTGCCGATATCACGGCCAATATCTTTTTGCTTTACGGTGTTCTCGCCTGAGACCTGGATGAGAGTTGTGATAGATTTCTGAAAGGAGTGAAAGCTTGTGATCGATACGGTCGCGGCAATGATCAGGAAGAAGATCATGGTGAGAGGGGGGAGCATGAGCCTGAATTTCAGGGGTTTACGCTGAAAAAATGAGGGACGGTTATTGAAGGGTGACACCATGCAGCTCCGCTTGTTGTAGAGAAGGGTGAGGTTTGGCCGGGGGAGAATATAGGCTCAAATCATATCAGAGATTGTCGGAAATAACGCGGGGTTTGTCCAGCTGATTCTTTGGGGCGCGAGTCAGGGTGATTCAAGAAGACATTTCTCGAGGGGATACGGCGTTACGTCTCTTCTGACAGTTATTGTGAAGAATTGTTTTTGGCTACAGCGGCGGCGTTTTTGTTGAGGGTCATCTCGGCATCAGAGGCGCGGATGTAGAGGGGGGAGGCGGAACCCGGGTCGAGAAAATGACCCGCCGCAAATTGGTGCAGGGCGAGGGCGCCGATGGCTGATGCCCGGGGAAAGATGAGTTGCGGTGTACCCAGTACGCCATGTGCTCCTAATTGTCTGATCTGCTCCCTGTACACCTCAACACCGTCGCCAATAAAAAGAGTCGGCTCAGTAATGGCTGCTGTAAGTTGTGCCATGGGGAGGACCACGGGGGGGATGAGGGGCTGTACTGTCCCGTCGGAGGTCCGATAGAGCGCGGTGTACACCTCTTCTTTCCTGGCGTCAAGAATGGGACAGACCGGCATGGTGCAGTAGGGAAACTGACTGGCCAGGGCTTCAAGGCTTGACACCCCGAGGAGGGGGAGTCCCGTTGCCATACAGATTCCCTTGATGGTTGTCAGGCCGATGCGTAACCCGGTGAAGCTTCCCGGGCCGAGGCAGACGGCTAAACCGTCAAGGTCGTCCCAGGTTAGTTCACACTCCTGCATGATGGTGTCGATTGCGGTTAAGAGGCGCTTTGAATGGGTGATGCGGGAAATAAGGGTATGTTCACAGAGACAACCGCTGCCCGAGATCACGGCGACACTGCCATACATGGTGGAATTGTCCACACAGAGGAGCAGGGGTTTGGTACGGAGCGGGTGGATAATGGGACGGGCCATGGTTATGCCTGAAACGGTTTGATTATTGTACTACGGCCTTAGCGCACAATGTCATTGTAAAACGCAAAGGTCATGAGGAGGATGATCATGGCAAGGCCGACCAGCATGAATTTTTCCTGCACCGCCACGGTGAGCGGTTTTTTCCGTATGGCCTCCAGGGTAAAGAAGGCGAGATGGCCGCCGTCAAGAACCGGAATGGGGAACAGGTTCAAGAGGCCGAGGTTGATGCTCAGCAGACCGAGAAGGGAAAAGAATTGCAGCCAGCCTGCTTCAAGGTACTGTCCGGAAATCTTGGCAATCATGATGGGGCCGCCGAGTTCTGATGATGGAATATCACGGCGGATGAGTTTGTAGACGGAAATAACAGTTTTTTCGGCAATATCATAGGTATGCAGTGTACTGGCCTGCATGGCGGTGAGGATGGTTGTTTCAGCAAAGGTATACTTCACCTGACTCACCACACCGAGCCTGTAGCCTGTTCCGGTGGTTTCCCCATACATATTCTTGAGATCCTGACTGGCCGGGGTTGCGGTGAGCGTGAGTGTCTCCTCTCCCCGTTGCAGTTCAATGGCAAGTGGGGCGCCGTTCGATGTTGTGACGATGTCATGGAGCTGTTGCCAGTCTTCAAGGGAGGTATTGTTGATTTTCAGAACAATATCACCGGCCTGTAAACCCGCCTGGGCTCCGGCACCATCTTCCATCACCTCACCAATGGTGGTTGTCGTCTGGGGGATGGGCAGACCAGCAATGGTGAAGATGCCGAAGAAAATTAAAAAGGTGAAGATGAAATTAAAGGCAGGGCCGGCAAAGACAATAATAAAACGCTGCCACACGGGTTTAAGTGAAAAGGCCCGGTCTTTTTCACTTTCTTCGATCTCTTCCGTACTGTTTTCCCCGGTCATCTTCACAAAGCCGCCCAGGGGAATGGCGCTGATGACATAGTCGGTTTCACCGATTTTTTTACCAAAAATACGGGGTCCAAAACCTAAGGAAAATTTGAGGACCTTGACCTTGAAGAGTTTGGCAAAAAGAAAATGACCGAGTTCGTGAACGAACACCAGGGGGCCGAGGACAAGGATGATGGCGAGAAGTATTTGCATGGATATGGGGGTTCAAGGGTTAGTGGATCGACAAAGGCATATCTTGCGATTCATGCGTATGGAGAGACAGAGAGTCTTAATGATACTTTAAAATGAAAATTGTTCCACTCTAACTTTTAACTTCTAATTTCTGATTCGACCGGAGTGCAAAGGCCTCAACAACACTTTCCGCCTGCATCCGGGCAGAAAGGTCCGCCTGCAGCACGGTTTCAATATCAGTAATGTCCTGCCTGGTGTGCCGTTCCAGACATTCTGCCACAACAAGCCCAATTTCCGGAAACCGTATTTTGCCGACTAAAAAGGCCTCAACAGCGATCTCATTGGCCCCATTCAAAACAGCGGGGAGGGTTCCCCCCCGTTTACAGGCCTGATAGGCAAGTTTTAAGGCTGGGAAGCGTTTAAAGTCCGGCTTGTGAAAGGACAGGTCGTACGCCTTGGCCAGATTCAATCGGGGTAGATTAATCCGCAGACGTCCCGGATAGGAAAGGGCATAGGCAATGGGAATGCGCATATCAGGCACCCCCATCTGGGAGATGACTGAGCCGTCGATGAATTCCACCATGGAGTGGACAATCGACTGGGGATGCACCAGCACCTCGATATCTTCAATATCAACATCAAAGAGGTATTTGGCCTCGATCACTTCAAGACCCTTGTTCATGAGGCTTGCAGAATCAATGGAGATCTTCTTGCCCATGGACCAGTTGGGATGGGCCATGGCCTGGGCCGGACTGACGTTCCATAATTCTTCAAGGGGCTTTTCCCGGAACGGACCTCCCGATGCGGTGAGGATAATCTTGTGTACATCTTGCCGCCTCCCTGCTGCAAGGGCCTGGAATATAGCGTTATGTTCACTGTCAATGGGGAGAACGGCGACCTTGTTGTCCCGGGCGGCCTGCATGATCAGATCACCTGCCATGACCAGGGTCTCCTTGTTGGCCAGACCGATCGTTTTTCCCGCTTCAATCCCGCGCAGGGTGGGGAGCAGTCCGGCCGCGCCAACAATGGCAGAGACAACGGTGTCCGCCGAATTCAGCGTGGCAACCTTGATGTTGCCTTCACGCCCTGTGAAAATTCTTTTCGTCCATTTGGGCCCGAGCATATCGGCGAGCTTGCGGGCAAGATCTTCACTGGCAACGCTGACGAACTCAGGTTCAAAGGCCTCAATCTGATCACGCAGCAGGGTGATATTTCTACCCGCAGCAAGGCCTACAATCTGAAATTTCCCAGGAAATTTTCTGACAATGTCGAGGGTGTTGGTGCCGATGGAGCCGGTTGAGCCCAGAAGTGAAATGCGTTGAATCATAAGCGTAAGATCGGGAACCTATAGGAGGTTAAAGTATAATATATAATAGAATACCGGGCCGCAGAACAGGAGGGAGTCAATGCGGTCGAGAAAACCACCATGGCCGGGAAGGAGATGGCCCGAGTCTTTCGTCTGGGTCGCCCGTTTGATAATGGACTCGGAAAGATCGCCGGCCACGCCGACACAGGAGAGGAGTGCCGCCGCGATGGCTATTTTGATCAGGTTCATCTCCGGAAAGAAATACATCGCCACCAGCACGCCGCCGATACTGCCGCAGACCACACCGCCCAGGAACCCTTCAATGGTTTTACCCGGGCTGATATGGGGGCAGAGTTTATGACGTCCTATGGATTTGCCGACAAAATAAGCACCGCTGTCCGAGCATGTGGTGATCAAGGTCAGGGCAAACAACCAGTGTGCGCCCTGCTCAGCGGCGAGAATGAGAATAATGTGACCGATGAAAAAACTGCAGTAGAGCAGACCAAAAATAAAGCGGAGGGAGAGTGCAAACGGGTTGGAGCTGAGTTGATACCCGTAGAGCACCATGCCAAAGAGCGTTATTGCCGCAATGACCATGCCCGCATTGAGATAGGCGAGGTCCGGATTGTACAAAAACAGGAGGGGCAGGGTGCAGCAGCCGGTGGCAGAGAGGATGAACTTCTTGTCATTGTTGCCAAGGACCATGGAAAAGTATTCATAGCTGCAAATGGCGCCAATGACGGACATCACGGCCCAGAAGATGTGATAGGAGCCGAAGAGGAGCAGTGAAAACCAGAGTGCTGCACCGATGACTCCTGTGATGATTCGGGTGGTCATGGCTGAACCTGCTCCCCGGTCTTGCCAAAGCGGCGCTGGCGCTTCTGAAAGTCAGCAATGGCCTTGTGTAATTCCGTTTGAGTGAACTCGGGCCACGGAACAGGAGTGAAATAGATTTCCGAGTAGGATGATTGCCAGAGTAGAAAGTTAGAGAGCCGCTCCTCTCCGCCAGTGCGAATAATCAGATCCGGATCGCGCAGACCTGCGGTGAACAGGTGGTCGCCTACGGTTGCCTCTGTTATTTCTTCCGGGCTGAGTGTGCCGTCCAGGCATTTTCTACTGATGGCCTGGATGGCCTGGACGATTTCATCGCGGCCGCCATAGCTCAAGGCCAGATTCAAAATGAACTGCGTATTCTGTTTTGTGGTGTCGATGGTGGTGAGGAGAATATCCTGAACATCCTTTGGCAAGGCCTGTATATTACCGATGCAGCGCAATTGAATGCCGTTCTCAACCATGCGGTTTAATTCGCTTTGCAGGAATTTTTTGAGAAGATTCATGAGGCCTGAGACTTCATCTTGCGGACGGTTCCAGTTCTCCGTGGAAAAGGCGTACAGGGTTAAGATTCTGATCCCCGCCTCCCGGGCTACTTCGACAATATTTTGAACTCGCTTGACCCCTTCCCGGTGGCCCATGATGCGCTTGAGTCCTTTGGCCTGGGCCCAGCGGCCGTTGCCATCCATGATGATGGCTATATGTTCAGGGATCGTTATGATGGGTGATTGCAATGTAATATTTTTTTCAGTTAGAAGTTTGTCGAAGGGGAGTTGTTGTTATACTTCCATCACTTCTTTTTCTTTTTGCACCAGGGCATCATCAATCATTTTAACGTAATTGTCGGTCTCTTTTTGTGCCTCATCTTGAAATTTAAAGAGATCATCTTCTGATATCTCCTTATCTTTCTTCATCTTCTTTACCAGGTCAATGGCTTCACGGCGTGAGTTGCGGATATTGATCCGATACTCTTCACAGGTCTTCTTGACCTGTTTTACCAGTTCTTTACGGCGTTCTTCCGTGAGCTGGGGAATGGAGATGCGGATGATTTTTCCATCACTTGCCGGGGTTAAACCAAGGTTTGATTTGAGAATGGCTTTTTCAATAGAGGGCAGGACCTGCGGGTCCCAGGGCTGAATGACGATGAGTCTTGATTCCGGAGTGGTCAAGGTCGCAACCTGGTTGAGCGGGCTTAACGAGCCGTATGAGTCAACCTTAACCCCGTCAAGAAGGGAAAGTGAGGCCCTTCCTGTCCGAACCTTACTCAGATCCTTACGAAAGGCTTCCATGGATTTGTCCATTTTTTCAGACATTTCTAGTAGAATTTCATCACTCATTTTTCGTCTCCTTGTATTACGGTTCCAACCACTTCTCCACAGATCGCTTTTTTGATATTACCCGGGATGTTGAGGTCAAAAACTAAAATCTTTTTATTGTTATCCATGGCCAGTGAGATGGCCGCTGCATCCATCACCTTCAGTCTTTTTTGCAAGACGTCAGCAAAGGATAATGCATCAAATTTTACTGCATCGTCGTGCAGCATAGGGTCTTTGTCGTAGACGCCGTCGACCTTGGTGGCTTTACAGACTATTTCAGCGCCTATTTCAAGTCCACGGAGAACACCCGCGGTATCCGTGGTGAAGAAGGGATTGCCTGTGCCGGCGCCAAAAATTACAGCAGTCCCGTTCTCGAGGTATTTTTTTGCGGCAAAATGGGAAAAGGACTCGCATACGGTGGGCATGTCGATGGCAGAGAGCACCTCTGTGGGAATGCCTTCCTTTTCCAGTGCATCTTTTAAGGCCAAGGAATTCAACATGGTGGCCAGCATGCCCATATTGTCGGCGGCGGAACGGTCCATGCCGCCTGAAGCACCTGCGACGCCGCGGAAAATATTGCCCGCTCCCACGACCATGCCGACCTGTACCCCGAGGTCTGTGATGGCCTTAATTTCCTTCGCAAGGTAGGTCAGGATATCTGGGGAGATTCCATACTCGTGTTCACCCATGAGAGCTTCCCCTGATAGTTTCAGCAGAACGCGTTTATAGAGCGGTGTAGACATGTGTTCGGTTTCCGTAATATGGTTTTTGACTTGGGCAAGGATATAAAAAAAGGGAGTAAAGATAAAGTGTAAAATCCTTATCCTTACTCCCTGGGAACAGCAATTACAACTTAAGCGCCAACAGCAAAACGGCAAAAACGCTTGATGGTAATGTTCTCACCCATAGTGGCAACAAGGGCATTCAACATATCTTGAATGGTTACATCTGGGTCTTTAACAAATTTTTGCTCAAGCATACATATTTCAGCGTAGTATTTGTTGACTTGGCCTGTAACGATCTTGTCGACAATATTTTCAGGCTTACCAGAGTCCAGGGCACGTTTGACGTAAATAGCTTTTTCACGCTCAAGCATTTCAGCAGGGACATCGTCACGGCTCAGACCTACTGGGTTCATCGCGGCAACATGCATGGCCATATCTTTAGCAAATTGAATAAACGCATCGGTTTTGGCAACAAAGTCAGTCTCACAACCAACTTCCACCATGGCGGCAAGCTTTCCTCCGGCGTGGGAGTAGTATTCAATAATACCTTCACTGGTGGCTCGGTCAGCACGTTTGGCAGCAATGGCTAAACCTTTTTGACGGAGAAAATCCTGTGCCTTGTTCATGTCGCCATCGTGCTCGGACAGAGCTTTCTTACAATCCATCATTCCAGCGTTGGTTATGTCGCGGAGTTCTTTAACCATTTGACTTGTTATTTTCATATTTCTTCCTTCATTGTTTATATCAGATCTGTTTAAATATAAGAATGCCCGATTGCTGTGTAACAATCGGGCAAAACCTTCGGCACCGGCAGGATTAGGCTTGAGGAGCGGCCGGTGCGTCTTCTCCGCTGGTATTTGCTTCGGCCATAGCGGTAGCAAGGTCAGCATCGGTTGTTTCTACCGTTTCACCGCGGCGGGCTTTACCGGCCATGGCGGCGTCGGCCATTTTGCTCGTAATCAGCGCAATGGATTTGATCGCATCATCGTTTCCTGGGATCAGGAAGTCAATGTTGTCCGGGTTACAGTTGGTGTCGGTGATCGCAACAACGGGAATGCCCAGTCTCTTTGCTTCATCAATGGCAATATTTTCGCGCTTCGGATCAATGACGAACATCGCTGCAGGCAACGTCTTCATGTCTTTGATTCCGCCGAGATTGCGATCTAATTTCACAAGCTCTTTGGTCATCATCAGCGCTTCTTTTTTCTTGTAGCGGTTGATGGTGCCGTCATCAACCATGGCCTGAATCTTCTTCATGCGGTCAACGGACTGTTTAATGGTCTGGTAGTTGGTGAGCATGCCGCCGAGCCAGCGGTGATTCACAAAATGCATACCGCAACGGGAGGCTTCTGATTTAACAGTCTCCTGAGCCTGACGCTTTGTGCCAACAAACATTATCGTTCCTCCCTCAGCAACGGTGTCTGTGATGAAATCATAGGCGGTGTTGAAGAGAGGCAGGGTTTTATCAAGATTAATGATGTAAATTTTGTTACGGGCACCAAAGATATAAGGTTTCATCTTCGGGTTCCAGCGACGGGTCTGGTGTCCAAAATGCATACCCGCAGCCAACATTTCCTTCATTGTAATGTTACTCATGTTCATCTCCATGTTTTGGTTGTTCATTCATCCCAATTGTCCAACCCTCGAAAAGGGCACCAGAGGAACGTCTCAGGGATGTGATTTTTAAATAACTTAAGGTCGTTTGTGTTGTCTAAAACTTAAGTCACGTTGGAAAACCAGAATCTTTTACCATCATAAGCCTGTGATTGCAAGATTATACTCAGCACGTCGGGTCTCTGAAATAGAAAATTCTTGACACCCTTTCATAAAGCAAGCAAGTTGACCCGTTTATAAGGGGATTTACCCGCCTTTAACTTCTGCATGACCCTAGTTATTTATGAATCTATCCATACTGCAAGCCCAGCCCAAAAATATTCTTATCCGCTCGACCAACTGGATTGGCGATGCCATCATGACGACGCCTGCGGTACGCACGATTCGGGAAAATTTCCCCGAGGCCAAAATCACCATGCTGGCCCATGGCTGGATGGCCGATGTCTTTTCGGCTAGTCCCCATGTGGATGAAATGTTTATATATGATAAGCATGGCAGACATAAGGGGGTCTGGGGAATGGTGCGTTTAGCCCGTGAGCTTCGGGCGAAGAAGTTTGACTGTGCCTTTCTGCTGCAGAATGCCTTTGAGGCCGCCCTGATCACCTTTTTGGCAGGGATCCCGCTTCGTGCAGGCTATCGCCGAGATGGACGTGCACTCCTGCTGCGCCCTGGCGTCTCAATTCAGGATGAGGTGCGCCGTCTGCATCAGGTCCATTATTACCAGTGGCTCCTGCGCGATTTGGGGCTTGTCTGCGGCAGTGATGAGTTATGTCTGTCTCATTCGGCTGAAAATAAGCAATGGGCAGAATCGTTCAAACACAAGATGTCCGGCCGGAGACTCGTCGGCATTAACCCCGGTGCCGCCTTTGGACCAGCTAAATGCTGGCCGGCAGAACGGTATGGGCTGCTTGCCAGAAAATTGCATGAACAGCATGCTGTCCATTGTGTCGTGTTCGGCACCAAGGCGGACCAGACAACCATTGATGAGATTTGCAGTTATGGATCCTCTTTTATTACAGGGCTTGCCGGCAAAACAACACTCGGCCAGGCCATGGCGCTTATTGGGCAATGCGATGCGCTGGTCACCAATGATTCCGGGCTGATGCATGTCGGGGCTGCCGTTAAAACGCCGCTGGTTGCGATCTTTGGTTCCACGGATGATATTGCCACAGGGCCGTATTCGGACCATGCTGTGGTGGTGAAAAAGAAAATTCCCTGTCAACCCTGCCTTAAAAAGGAGTGCAAGGGCGATTTTGAATGTATGCTCGGTATAAGTGTTGAGGAGGTGGCTGTTGAGATGTCAACACTCCTTGAAGCGGTCCCTCGAGCTTGAGACCGTTTTCCAGGGGCACCGTGTTTCTGTCCGACAGTAACACGGCACGGTTGTGAAATCCCATGTCATCCGCCCAGGTTTCGGTCAGAACTTCGGGGTGGTTGAGATGGTTCTATCCGGTCATGA
>JBFFNY010000037.1:0-10238 GCA_041562955.1 Desulfurivibrionaceae bacterium
GCCTATATGGGCCGTTATGTTGCAAAAAATATTGTAGCTGCAGGACTGGCCACAGAGGTTGAGGTGCAAATTGCCTATGCCATTGGTATTTCCAAGCCCGTTTCAATCAATGTTAAAACCTTTGGCACCGGTGTTATTGGTGATGATAAGATCACTGCCCTTGTTGAAAATCATTTTGACCTGCGGCCTAAGGCCATTATTCAGCAACTTGATCTCCTCAGACCTATTTACCGCAAAACAGCAGCATATGGCCATTTTGGCCGTGAGTATGATGAGTTTACCTGGGAAAAGACGGATAAGGCTGCTGAACTGAAAGATGCTGCCGGCTTGAAATAATTTACTTACAATCATTCATATAAAAAAGGTAGGAAAGATAATGTCGAATAAAACGATTGATGCTGGTGACTTTAAAGTTGCAGATATGGATCTCGCCGAATGGGGTCAGAAGGAAGTTGCTATTGCTGAAACAGAGATGCCCGGACTGATGCAGTTACGTAAAGAGTATGCCGGCAAGAAGCCTCTTGCCGGGGCGCGTATTGCCGGTTGTTTGCACATGACCATCCAGACCGCAGTGCTCATGGAAACCTTGGTTGATCTCGGGGCTGAAATTCGCTGGTCATCCTGTAATATCTTTTCCACCCAGGATCATGCCGCAGCCGCCATGGTCGCCTCTGATATTCCGACGTTTGCCTGGAAGGGCGAGAGCGAAGAAGAATTTTGGTGGTGTATTGAGCAGACGATTCATGGACCGGATGGTTGGACTCCGAATCTGATTCTTGATGATGGCGGTGATCTCACCGTGATCATGCATGAAAAATACCCGGAACTGATGAAAGACATCAAGGGGATCAGTGAGGAGACCACCACGGGTGTGCATCGTTTAAATGAGATGAGCCGTGCCGGTAAACTCATGGCTCCGGCCTTCAATGTAAACGATTCTGTAACCAAATCTAAATTTGACAACCTCTATGGCTGTCGTGAGTCTCTGCTTGACGGGATTAAGCGCGCGACCGACGTCATGATTGCCGGGAAAGTCTGTGTTGTGATCGGGTATGGTGATGTTGGTAAGGGTTGTGCCCAGGCCTTTCGTGGCATGGGTGCCACTGTTATTGTTACTGAGATAGACCCTATCTGTGCCTTGCAGGCGTCCATGGAAGGGTATCGTGTCATGACCATGGAAGAGGCGGCTCCCCAGGGAAATATCTTTGTCACCTGTACCGGTAACCTGCAGGTGATTGGTCGTGCCCATATGGATGCCATGCCTGATCAGGCCATTGTCTGTAATATCGGTCACTTTGATAGTGAAATTGATATTGCTTCACTCAAGGAGTTGACCTGGGAGAACATTAAACCCCAGGTTGATCATGTGATTTTTCCTGATGGCAAGCGTCTGATTATTCTTGCTGAAGGACGGTTGGTGAATCTCGGCTGTGCCACCGGTCATCCAAGTTTTGTCATGAGTAACTCCTTTACCAATCAGGTCATGGCTCAGCTTGAGTTATGGGAAAATGGCGATACAATGGAAAAGGATGTGTTCTTCCTGCCCAAGAAACTTGATGAGAAAGTGGCCCGGCTTCATCTTGCAAAAATAGGGGTGAAATTGACAACGTTGACCAAGGAGCAGGCTGATTATATCGGTGTGCCTGTTGATGGTCCTTATAAGCCTGAGTATTATCGGTATTAGAATAGACTAATTATATTTTTATGATACAGGATAGAATCGCAGCGATTCTATCCTGTTTTTTTATGTGGAGCCACTCATGTCGCAATTGCCAGAATTTATTACCTATTTCCTCGACCCGGACCATTTCAATCATCCTGTGGATGAGGTGAAGCTCGTTCAGACCCATATCTCCTTTGTTCTGATTGCCGGAGATTATGTGTATAAATTTAAAAAGCCGGTCAATTTCGGTTTCTTGGATTTTTCCACCCTTGAGAAAAGAAAATTCTACTGTGAAGAGGAATTGCGGCTCAACCGTCGCCTCTGTGAAGAAATCTATCTTGAGACTATGACGGTGAATAAAACACCTTATGGGTTCAGTTTTAATGGCAATGGTGAGATTGTTGAGTATTGTTTGAAGATGCAAACAATGGATCTCTCCCAGATGATGGGTGACGTGATTGGCCGTGGGGAATTAACCAATGACATGCTTGATCAGATCGCCGCAACCTTGAATGATTTCTATCAGCGGGCTGAAGCTGATTTGGATGTGAATGAGTTCGGCACGGCCAAGGCGGTTGCCGGGAATGTTCTTGAGAATTTTGATCAGACTGAGTCCTTTATTGGTGGAGATGCCCTTTCACAACAACAGTTTGATGATATAAAGAAATTTTCAATCGATTTCCTGTCCCAGGAACAGTTGTTTCTTGATCGCGCCAAGGACCATCTCAAGGACTGCCATGGTGATTTATATTCAGCCAATATCTGTCTGGGCGAGAAAATCTACATCTTTGACTGTATCGAGTTTAATGAACGTTTCCGTTTCAGTGACGTCGCCGCTGATGTTGCCTTCCTTGCCATGGATCTTGATTTCCAGGGGTTGCCTGAACAATCAGAATATTTCATCAACAGCTTTGTTGCGATGACTGACGACCAGACCTTAAAGACCATGCTGCCTTTTTACAAATGTTACCGCGCCTATGTGCGGGGTAAAATTGGATTATTTACCGCAAGTGATCCAAACGTTGATGCTGAAACAGCCAAAGTCTGTACTGACAATGCAAAGAAGTATTTTGCCCTGGCCCATTCCTATGCAACTGCGTAAACCACATGTCTTTATCTTTATGGGGCTGATTGCCAGCGGCAAGTCGACCCTGGCCCAGGCCTTTGCCGAGAAATATCAACTGAACTATTATAACTCCGATGTTGAGCGGAAGAAGTTGGCGCGTGTCGATCGCACCGCAAGGGGGACGGGTGATTTTGGAGAAGGCATTTATTCTGCCGCTTTCACCCGCCGAACCTATGATGCCCTGATTGCCAGAGCCAAAGCTCAGGTCGCTCAATCGTGTTCGGTGGTCCTTGATGGGTCCTATGTGAAAAAGGCTGAACGTCAGCTCCTTGTCGATGCCTTTGCCGGCTGCAATGTCCAGCTTGTTTTCATCTTATGTGAAGTTTCAGAACAGGTGACAAGGGAACGGCTCAAGCGTCGCGCCCTTGATGAAACAGCCGTTTCTGATGGTACATTTGAAATTTATACCATACAGAAAACAGGGTTTGAATACCCTGCTGAGCTTGAAAATACAGGACTTGTGACCATTGAGACAGATGGCGATGTAGAACAACTCTTGACAATTCTTGATTTATCCCTTAAAATCGCCCCCTTTTCAGCCTAATCATAAGACTGTTGCTTAAGCTAAATTTAAACGTATTACTTACGGCTTAAGCGTATTTTATATGTCCCTTCGCCCAGCATTAATCTCTGCGGGGCCTAACTTTTATAGCAGGTTGCTCCGTCATGGAAACTAGTAAATTAAGAAATGTCGCCATTATTGCCCATGTTGATCATGGTAAAACAACACTTGTCGACGAGCTTTTTAGACAATCAGGTATGTTCCGAGATAATCAGGAAGTTGCAGAGCGGTTGATGGACTCTTCTGACCTTGAGCGGGAACGCGGTATTACCATCACCTCTAAAAACGGTTCTTATAAATATAACGATTACAGCATCAATATCATTGATACCCCTGGCCATGCCGACTTTGGCGGGCAGGTGGAGCGTGTTTTGCGGATGAGTGATGGCTGCTTGCTGCTGGTTGATGCCCAGGAGGGGCCCATGCCCCAGACCTTCTTTGTCCTGAAGAAGGCCCTTGCCAACAACCTGCCTGTTATTGTCTGTATCAATAAGATTGATAAGCCCGGTTCACGTTGTGACTGGGTTCTGGATCAGGTGTTTGATCTCTTTGTAAAGCTTAATGCTCCAGATGAACTGCTCGATTTTCCAGTTGTCTATGCTTCAGCACGAGACGGGTATGCCCGGTATGCAGAGCATGATGATAATAATGATATGGAACCGATCTCGGCCATGATCGTCAAGCATATTCCAGCACCTTCCGGTTCTGCGGATAATCCTCTGCAGATGCAGGTGAATTCTATTGATTATTCGCCCTATATGGGACGCCTCGGTATTGGTAAGGTGGTGAACGGTACTCTTAAGATCAATACTGATATTGCTGTGGCGCGTCGTGATGGTTCCATCAAGCCTATTCGAATCACAAAATTATTTCGTTTTGAATGTAATGAGAAGGTTGCCTGTGATGAGGCCATTACCGGTGAGATTGTCGCCATGGCCGGTATGGATGATGTTACGGTTGGTGTGACCTTTTGTGACCCGCTCGACCCAAGACCATTACCACTTGTTGAGATCGATCCGCCGACTATTTCCATGAACTTCATTCCAAACGACTCCCCTTTTGCCGGACGTGAGGGTAAGTTTGTAACATCCCGTCATATTGAAGAACGTCTGCAGCGGGAGATGTTGTCCGATGTAGCGCTTGTTGCTGTTCCTCTGACTGACGCCGTGGGCTTCAAGGTCTCTGGTCGTGGTGAGTTACACCTCTCCATTCTTATTGAAAAAATGCGTCGGGAAGGTTTTGAGTTTCAGGTTACCCGTCCGCAGGTAATTTTTAAGGAAGAAAATGGCCAGAAACTTGAGCCTTTTGAAACCTTAACCATTGATGTTGATGAGAACTTCCAAGGACCGGTTATTGAGAAATTGGGTAAGCTCAAAGGTCAGATGGAAGAAATGCACACTGAGAACGGCATGGCCCGCCTGGTTTATAAAATACCAACCCGTGGCCTCCTTGGTTTTCGGAATGATTTTATGACTGATACCAAGGGACTTGGTATTATGAATTATGTTTTTGCTGAATACGGTCCCTATGCCGGTGAAATCATCAACCGTACTAATGGTGTCCTCATTGTTAAAGAGACAGGGGTTACCGTGGCCTATGCCCTGGCAAGTTTACAGGAGCGTGGTCGGTTATTTCTTGGTGCTGCCATTCCCGTATATGCTGGCCAGATCATAGGTGAGAATAGCCGTACTGCGGACATGGTTGTGAATCCGTCCAAAGGTAAAAAATTATCCAATGTCCGTGCCTCTGGTACGGATGACGCAACGGTTGTTATTCCACCCGTTGACATGTCCCTTGAGCAATGCATTGCCTATATTAATGATGATGAGCTTGTGGAAATTACACCTGCAGCTATCCGTCTGCGGAAAAAAGTTGCAAAGTTGAAACCATGAGCATGATGTAACGACTCACCTGCACTTGTTTTGGGAGGTTTTCTGTGGCATCCCATTATCAAATCCGTATTACAGGAATCATCCAGGGTGTTGGCTTTCGCCCCTTTGTGTGGTCCCTGGCGAGCCAGTATAATGTAAAGGGAACAGTCTATAATAACTCAGGCGGAGTTGTTATAGACTGTTCCTGTACTGCTGACAGTCTGGATCGTTTTGTTCAGGCCTTAAAAACAGATGCACCACCGGCAGCAGTCATCAGCGATGTTGTTGTTCAGGTTCTCCGCGCGCCTTTTTCCTATTCTGATTTTACAATCAGTTCCTCTGTAAAGCAGCAAACCCATTCTATTTATATCTCGCCTGATCTTGTTCTCTGCGATGTCTGTCACCGAGAAATGTTTGACTCTGCCGAAAGGCGTTATTTACATCCCTTTATAAATTGCACCGCATGCGGCCCGCGCTACTCCATTATTCACGATACACCCTATGACCGTCCTGTAACCTCCATGGGTTCTTTCGCACTGTGCAAAGAATGTGCAGATGAGTATGTGGATCCAACGGACCGCAGGTTCCACGCCGAGCCCATCAGTTGTCCTCAATGCGGCCCGAACTGCACCATAACGTCATTACCCGAGGGTGTTCTCCAGCAATTCTCTGATTGTGCACCGTTGTTTACCAGTGGCAAGATTGCCTGTGTAAAAGGAGTTGGCGGGTATCAACTCTGCTGTGATGCTGAAAATGATGTCCCGGTTCAGCGGATACGCCAGTTTAAGAACAGGCCCGATAAGCCCTTTGCTGTCATGGCCCGATCCTTACTGGAGATTGAACACCTCTGTCATGTGAGCCGGTACGAAAAAGAGTCTCTGCGTGCAGCAGCAGGGCCAATTGTGCTCTTACGCCTCAAACAGCCGCACCTTGTCTCCAGTGCAATAAGTCGAGGTAATACTCGTATTGGCGTGATGCTGCCTACAACGCCATTGCATCAATTACTTTTTCATCACAGCGGGCTCGATTTTTTGCTCATGACCTCCGGGAACCGCGCTCATGAACCGCTGATTACTTGTCGCCGGAAAATGATTGAGAAGCTCGCACCTGTGGTTGATTTTTGTATTGACCATGACCGGAATATTCAAAATCGTATTGATGATTCCGTGGTTCATGTTCAGGGAACACAGGAACGGTTTATTCGTCGGGCTCGCGGTTTTGCGCCGACCCCCATTGCGTTAAATCTAGCCGTGCATGGAATTCTGGCCCTTGGCGGTCAGCAAAAGAATACCTTTGCCCTGGGCCGTGGTTCCGAGGCCTTTGTCAGCCAGCATATCGGTACCCTTGGATACCTTGAAACCAATGTTTTTCAACAGGAGAGTATCGCGTCCTATACAGGACTCTTTAATCTGGATTATGACTATGTCATCCATGATTTGCACCCGGGCTATGTTACAACGCACACAGCTGCAGCGCTCGGTGTTGAACATCTTGCTGTTCAACACCATCATGCCCATCATGTAAGCTGTATGGCTGAGCATCATCTTGTTGATAAATGCATAGGCATCATTCTTGACGGCAGTGGCTATGGTGATGATGGGACCATTTGGGGCGGCGAAATTCTTGTGGCGGATATGCAGGGATATGACCGGGTCTGTCATTTTGACAGGGTTGCCATGGTTGGAGGCGAACAGGCGGTGAAACAGCCGTTTCGTATGGCCATGGCGTATTTACACCATTTTCTTGAAGAAGAAGAGCTGCGTCGTCTTTATGGAGCACGTGAGGATTTTAAGCTGATCTATTCCATGTTGAAAAACGACAATCATGTTGCCACGTCCAGCTGTGGTCGTTTATTTGATGTTGTGGCTTTCCTGCTTGGCTTGATTGATCGAGCGAGTTTCGAAGGGCAGCCTGCTGTTCTGGTAGAACAATGTGCTGAGCAGTCAAATTCTGAAGAGGTGTATGATCGGGTGTTGCAGGGGCAGGTCGGCAGGGTGCTGCCGACCATTGCCCTGGTTCAGGAGGTGTTTCGGAACCAGCAACAGGGGGGAGATCCGGCTGAAATTTGTCGGATATTCTTAAATACCTTAACCCGTCTACTGGTTAAGGCCGTATCGAAGATACAAGGTGAGACGTCCTTGAATACCGTGGTGTTGTCGGGCGGGGTGTTTCAGAATAATATCTTAACCGAGGCTTGTCTCAAACAACTCTCGCAAGCGGGACTTACGTGTTATGCCCAGGCAAAGGTGCCCTGCAATGACGGAGGACTATCTCTGGGTCAGCTCTGTATTGGTGCGGTGCAGCGGGGGTTAATAGAGTGAGGCAATGGTTCTTGTCTTAAACTGCTTCCGCTTGGCCTCTTCATTATCCTCTAGAAGGGTGTCAATGGTCTGCTTGAATTCATGTGTAATTTCATTGTTCTGGCTCGATTGTTGATTTTTGATGGTGATCAAGAAATCTGCAATCAGGATTTTATCCGGTGGCTTATTTGGGGCAAAGACGTAATCATCATCTTCCTGGCTAAGCTGAGACAAGTAGCCCGCTTCTTTTAAAATAGTGCAGCAATCTCTGGTCACTTCCAAAGGTAAGGCGAGTTCCTTGGAAAGAGTGTCACAGGAACAGCCGCCATTTTCATTTGAAAAATGGCGGCAGACGGATAGCATAACTAGAAGAAGTAGTTTTTCTTTGTCGGCAAAGGGGTACTCTTGAAAGTGAGATATGCCGAGATGGGCGTTTTTGTTTTGAAAGCAACAACCCAATACGCCTCCGCCTAAAATGATCAGCCACCCCGCATGCAGCCAGAGTAACAGGATGGGGGCACTGGCGAAAGTGCCATAGATGGCGTTGTAGTTTGCAACACCAATTTGAAATTTGATAAATATAAACTGGTTGCATTGCCAGAGGATGCCGGCTGTAACCCCTGCCAGAAGTGCTGAGGTAAATTGAACCTTTGTGTTCGGTATCAAGAGGTATATGAGGGTGAGCACCGCGATTGACGTGAGCCACGGAAGGGTCAGGAGGAAAAATTTAAAGGCACCGGCGAACAATCCATATTCAAGCAGCTTCTGAGTTATGAAGTGACTGGATATGATTGGTGGAAGGGATAACGTAACCGCAATCAATAACGGGCCGATGGTTAAGATTGAAAGGTAATCGGTAAATTTTCGATACAAGGAACGGGAACGGGTCACGCTCCAGATGGAATTGAGTGAATCCTCCACTTGGCTGACCATTGATATGGACGTCCATATCATAAAAATAAGACCAATTGTTCCAAGGGCTTTGACATTTGTATTGCTGACATATTCGAGGATTTGCGGGATAAGGTCATTGCTTTCCCCCCCCACAATAATATTGTTCAGGATCAAGGGCTCGATGGTTTTTTGGAGACCAAAACCCTTCGCAACCGAGAAGATAAGGGCCAGGGTTGGAACCAAGGACAGGATGGATTTAAATGACAATGATGCCGCATGGACAAGAATATCCTGCCAGAATGGCGAACTTTTAATTTGGCGATAGAGATTGAGAAAGCTGTTGAGCATGGGCAATCTTGGGTAAAGGTCAGAGATTTAACAGTATTTTTTAAATTTACACTGTTGTTCTAAAATAATCTAGCAGTCCATTGGCCTTTCGTAAATAAAACGCCCCGTTTAGCATGGCTAAAAGGGGCGTTTTTCCGAGTTCATCCGCTGCAATGGTCAGCGGGAATGGTCAGAATTGCATGGTGACCATGGCTTCTATGGTAATATCATCCATCTGGAGCGTCTCTTCATTCTTGAGTGGCAGGCCGCAGGCCGCACCAATATTGAACCGGTCGTTGATATGGAGCTTGGCCCCCAGGGCCAGTGAATATTCGTCAAGGTCACCAATACTGAGCTCGTTTGGCTTCGGTCCATAGTTTGCCGAGTCCCCTCTTGACTCATTCTGTGCCTGAGGCTGAAGGATCAATGCCTTGCTGCCCCCCTGTCCATGGATTGTGTCGACTATAATGATAGGGCTGAAGCATAAAGGTGAACTGTCTTGTTCTGCCTGTGCCGGTTGCGCATTGAGTATACATAAACAGATTGCTGCGGCAATGAGTGGTGATGTGTTATGAGTCCGCATGAGTGTCTTCTCGTTGGTATAATGACCGTATCGTTCCTATCCATTAGAGATAGTGTGGATGAGAATGTCACGAAAAACAAGATCAAAATATGTCGATATTTGAATTTAGAGATAACGTTCTGATTTATTTATATAGATTTTTTTTATAAATAAAAGTCAACCTGACTGGGGTTCATTCTTTATTCTTGATTTAAAATCCATAGAGATAAAACTGAGTGGTTTTGCTATAATGTGAGTTGTTAATTTTTATATAAATTCAGAGAGATAGGTTCTTGTCATGTCCGATGATATGCTCATTATGATATTGAAAATGATAGAGTGGCTTGCCCTGCCAGTGGTTTATGCGCTTATCGGCTTCATTTTCTTTTTTCTCATTGTTAAACCCTTCTTCTCCTATGTCTTTGATCCTGAGCGTATTGCCTCACATAAGGCCGCTGAAGAGACCAGAAGTATGAGCGAGGCGGCTAAAGAGTTTGATGATCTAATCGATGGCGATGATCTTACGGTTTCACCCGATACGGATATCCCTGATATTCTCACCGATGATCAGAAAATTGCCAAACTTGCTGCCTCAGATCCCAAGAAAGGCGAAGAGTTGGTGAAGAAGTGGCTCAATTCAGAGTGAAAATCCGGTTCTTCGCAGTCATCGAAGCGATTGACGTCTCATTTATAACCACAAAAGACATCATTTCTTGATTTAGCTTTGTTTTTCCTTTATAGTCTGCCTTCTTCAAATCAAAATTGTTCGCTCCCTTCAGCTCTCTCGGCGATTATTATGCAAAAAAATGCTCAGAAAGAAATGGTCGCCAGTGAAGGTATGGTTCTTCTTGATACCATCCGCAGGCTCCACCGACGCAACGCCGTAGATCGGCTTCTCAAGCTGATGTCCAAAACACATCCTGCTGATATCGC
>JBFFNY010000038.1:0-10209 GCA_041562955.1 Desulfurivibrionaceae bacterium
AGCACCATGAAGGAATCCGCGGCAATGGCGGAACGGGTCAGGTGCGCCTGGAACGCCTTGACATCGGCTAAGGAATCGAGGACGCCCAACAAACCCAGCTCGTCATCCACCGCCACAGCCGGGTTTTCCTCACCCTTGCGGATCAGCTTCAACACCTTGGCCGCAGGCGGTTTTTTCCGAATAGACACATAGATCGGCACGGTGGTGCCGTCCATTGTAAATCGGCGGCGCTTCACCAGGGTCAGCTTCTGTCCCCCCTTGAGATCCCGCATCCCCTGCCCTTCCTCGAGGCTGAGCACCGTGCATTTTCTACAGGAGAAATCAGACGCGCCATGTTCACTGAAGAGGTAGGATAATTCCAGTTCACCGATCCGGCCTTCAGGGGACCACACGTAATGATTCAAAAACTCCAGGAACTCAGAGAACTTCGATTCAATATTCGTCTCCCGTTCCCGCTGATCAATGGAACCGGCAAGATTCATCAACAGCAGCTTGCGCTTGGCCTCAAACCGGGCCTTCTTATGATACCGGGCATCGAACATCAGCAGCATAAGCTCAACAGGATTGGATAAGGCGTCCACCTCATTGGTCATCTCAATGAAGGAGCTGAAATTATCCAGCACCGAATCCTTGAGGGAGCGGATCACCCCGTCAGCCGTGCGGGAATAATTATTAACCGTGGCCACCACCTCTCCCTCACTGCCCTTGATGCCGAACATATTGCCCAGCAACCGGTACGCCTTGACGGTCACCGCTTTGCGGGCAACAGGATCATGTATAAGTCCCTGGATCTCCCCGTAGGATTGGACACCCAGCAGGTCAAAGATCTGATTGCGCAGCACGCGGTACTTCGTCTGCTCACCCTGTTTGACCAGGGAGGCAACCGTTTGCCTTCCCACCTTTGAAAACGGGGCGGTGACCAGGTCATCCGGTGTTGCAAAGGGGCCATCCTGCAGCAGGATGGAAAACATGGTTTCACGAATATCGGCCATCATTAAAAACCTGAGAAGAGTGTACACCGCCTGCCGCCCCCAAAAGGGTTGAACCTGCAGCAGGGAATCTACATTTATTTTTTTCACAACATAGTGCAAAAATTGGAAAACAACAGGATAAAATCCCGCTCAAAAACAGATTGCTGCTGTTGGGCCTGATCCAGCATTGCTGCAATCCTTGCCTGATTAAAACCAATACCGTTAAGCCACAACCGGTCGTGCTCACACCACTGAGCCAGATCCGCTGCATGCGCCGCATGATTGTCAAACTGAATCCCCACCAGATGGGGCCTGCCCTTGACACTGAAGGCCTCAACCTGACACTCTTTCGAGGTCATGAGGATGTCGAAATGATGGGGAACCGGGGTCTGCACCGACTGGCCATGCCATTTCAACAGGGGCAGGTGCGGTTCACTATTGGCAAACAGAGGGTGCGCCCTTCCATGGCTGGTGACCATCCCTGTTATCACCCCGACGGAATTACAAAAATTCCGACCGATCGTACCACCCAGGGCTTCGGCCAGGAGCTGATGGCCGAGACACATGCCGAGACAGGGCTTCCCGGAACGCAGAACCTCCTGGAGCCAGTGCTTTTCCAGGAGCAGAAAAGGATATCGTTCCACCTCATCGACATTGGCGACACCGCCCAGAAGAACCAAGCCGTCAAACTGGTCCGGATCAGGAAACGAGTTATTCCAGGCCTGAAAGACACGAACCTCAAGCCTGCAGTGACGCATGGCCTTGAGTAAAAAAGATCCCGCCCCTTCCCACGCTGCATGCTGAATGACCGCTATTTTCTTCATGTCTTCACCTCAACAGGCAAAAAAAAAGTCCCCGACCAGCATAAACAACAGGCGCTGGTCGGGGACGGAGGGGGGAAGCTTACTTGGTTACAAAGTCGTTGTAGGCATGGGCACCATGCTCAACAATATCAACACCAATCAGTTCTTCTTCTTCAGTGATACGCAGACCGATGGTCATGGAAATCAACTTGAAGAGGATAAAGGCACAACCGAAAGACCAGACAAAGGCGGCGCCGACTCCGATGAACTGCGTGGTCATGATCTTCATGGTCACGCCTTCCATATTGAACAGACCAGCTGCAATCGTACCCCAGGCACCGCACACACCGTGAACCGACACCGCACCGACTGGATCATCAATGTGGGCCCGATCAATGAGCATGACCGAGATCACGACCAGGAGACCGGACAGGAGACCAATTACAACGGAACTGGATGGGCTTACATTGGCACACCCTGCGGTAATACCGACCAGACCCGCCAGGGCACCGTTCAAGGACATACCCACATCAGGCTTCTTAAAGATCGCCCATGAAAGCAGCATGGCGGCAATGGCGCCCGCCGCAGCAGACAGGTTCGTATTCACAAAAATCATGGCAATGGACTTGTCTGCGGTGGTGGTGGAACCGGGGTTGAAACCGAACCAGCCCAGCCACAGGATGAACACACCGATCGCCGCCATGGGGATGTTATGACCTGGAATGGCGCGCACTTCGCCATTCTTGCCATATTTACCGAGACGGGGCCCGAGAACAATGGCACCAGCCAGGGCGGCCCAGCCACCAATGGAGTGAACAACAGTGGATCCGGCAAAATCGATGAATCCCATCCCTTCAAGCCAGCCGCCGCCGTTGAGCAGACTGCCCCAGGCCCAGGAGCCAAAAACCGGATAGATAAAGGCACAGAGCACGGCAGAGTAGATCAGATACCCTGTAAATTTTGTCCGCTCCGCAACCGCACCGGAAACAATCGTGGCAGCCGTTGCCGCAAACACACACTGGAACATCCAGAAGGCGAGAACCCATGGATCACCGTCTGGGCTCCAGCCCGACAGGAAGAACCCGTCCGTGCCGAACCAGCCTGTCGGCGACGCGCCAAACATGATGCCAAAACCAATGGCCCAGAAGAACATACTCCCCATGGAGAAATCCATGAGATTCTTCATCATAATATTAACCGCACTCTTGGCACGGGTGAACCCGGACTCCACCATGGCAAACCCGGCCTGCATGAAGAAGACCAGTGCTGCGGCAACCAGCGTCCATAAATAATTGGCATGATCCTGCACCAGGGCAATGGCGTCAGCATTGCTGGCAATGGTCGGCACTTCATCTCCGGCCAGCGCAATGGACGGCAGCAGCAGCAGAAGAAGAGATAGGGTAGAAATTTTCTTAAACATAACATTCCTCATTTTTTAGGTCAGTGAGCTGGTTAGCCTGTTAGACTATTCGCATAACACCTGTAAACATTTTCAAATCAGCCCCAGGAGTACGATCAAGCACCCCCAGGCGCATTCGTCAGCGCCGAAAACCCAAACACCTTCAGACGAACAGTTTAGATCGCATCCTTGTCCTTCTCGCCGGTTCGAATCCGGGTAATTGAATCAACGGGCAGGACAAAGATCTTGCCATCGCCGATCTTACCCGTCTGGGTCGCCTCAATAATGGTGGTGATGGTCTGATCCACCATTTCAGCCGCAAGGACCATTTCAACCTTGACCTTCGGGATGAAATCAACCTGATACTCAGCGCCCCGATAGATCTCTGTATGACCCTTTTGACGGCCAAACCCTTTCACTTCACTCACGGTCATACCGGTGATACCAATATCATGCAGGGCGGTTTTTAAATCCTCAAGCTTGAACGGCTTAATGATTACTTCAATTTTCTTCATTGCACTCCTCCTCGAGTAAGTTTCATTATGCTGGGGTAAATGCCAGAAGTGTGCCACATTAAAAAAAAATACTTGAAAAACACCGGAAACCCTTTATTCATATGAATTAATGCTGAATACACCAGAACAGTGTACTCCGGAACACCTTTCAAAAATTACATTTTTGGAACAGCCAGAATGCAACGTGTTACAAATTTGAAACATTTTAAATCTTCTCTGCGCATCACCGGCGAACGGCGGATATATAGTACAACGACTATATACAGGTACGCGCCCCCCTCTCACTCAATATGTTCACCATACTCATCGGCTCCATCGGCCTTGCCGTGGACAATCCCGTGCATTTCATCTATCATTTCCGGAAGATTGGCGACAATGACCGTTTGTTCTGTGAACGGCGCTACGCAATTTAAACTGACATAGGGCTCAGGATTATGATAAGCTCCCCTGTAACCACCTGAACTGACATAACGGAGACCACCCCCATGCTGGACAGCTTTCTTGCCCTACCCCCCGTAACTCAGGCCTTCTTCGCCACCTGCTTTACCTGGTTCATGACGGCCCTTGGCGCCGGCATGGTCTTTTTCTTCAAGGAAATAAACCGGAAGACCCTCGACGGCATGCTCGGTTTTGCCGCAGGGGTCATGATTGCCGCATCCTTCTGGTCACTCCTGGCTCCGGCCATCACCATGATTGAAGAGTCCGGCGGCATCACCTGGATTCCTCCCCTTATCGGCTTTCTTTCCGGCGGTATCTTCCTCTGGTCCATCGATAAACTCCTGCCCCATCTGCACCAGGGGTTCTCGATCAATGAGGCCGAAGGGGTCAAGACAAGCTGGCAACGCAGTGTCCTGCTGGTGCTGGCCATCACCATCCATAACATCCCGGAAGGCCTCGCCGTGGGCGTGGCCTTTGGCGCAGTGGCCTCAGGGATTCCTTCGGCCTCCATCGGCGGCGCCATTGCCCTGGCAATCGGTATCGGCATCCAGAACTTTCCGGAAGGCGCAGCGGTCTCCATCCCCCTGCGCCGAGAAAAACTCAGCCGCTTCAAAAGTTTCTGGTACGGCCAGCTCTCGGGCGTTGTTGAGCCCATGGCCGGGGTCCTCGGTGCCCTGGCCGTCATCTACATGCGCCCCCTCCTGCCCTATGCCCTTTCCTTTGCCGCCGGGGCCATGATCTATGTGGTGGCCGAAGAACTCATTCCGGAATCCCAGGCAGAAAAACATTCCGACATTGCCACCATCGGCGTCATGGTCGGTTTCGCGGTGATGATGACCCTTGATGTTGCCCTGGGCTAAGTCCACTCCAATAAAAAAAGGCCTGAAGGGGATCCCCCTTCAGGCCTTTTTTACGCTGTAAACAATTTGAACCCCTAATGCACCGCCTGATTGATCTTCTCTTCAAGAATCTTCAAGGTAAACGGCTTTAGAATAAACTGATTCACCTTGAGCTGTATCGCCTTATTGATCTCCTGCGGATTGGCATCACCGGAGATCATAATGAAGGGTGTACCCGTGAGATCGGCATCCCTGCGCACCGCCTTAAGCAACTCATAGCCGTTCATATGGGGCATATTCCAGTCCGAGATCACCAGGGAAATCACCCGGCTCTTCATGATTTCAAAGGCCATACGGCCGTCAGCGGCCTCACAGATATGTGTATACCCCATGGCTCGCAGCTGATTCTTCATTAACGTCCGGATGACTGACTGATCGTCCACAACAAGAATCTCTGACGTCGGCTTTATCATTATTTTCTCCATACATAGTCAATATATAAGTACAACATCCATACCTGAACTATTCATCGACGTTCCCCGCAGAAACTTAAGCAAACCTTTCACCCTTTGAAAGAATTTGTCCCCAGTTCATCCATAAAACAACAGAAAAATTGCGCCCAGGCGCGACCGGCAATGAAAAAACAAAGACAAAGAAGTCCAAGTAGGTCAAGATAAGCTGAGAACATAGGGCAACATCCTCCAGAACGGACACGCACCAGACAAGAGCAATGAATGATTCGAAAATAACCAAGAAACAGCTCCTTATGGAATTGAGAGAGGCCCATTCCCGCCTCAAGGCGTTGACTGATCAGCAACCGCAATTGAGCCCGGACCGGCCTGTTGCGAATGAGCTGTTTGTAAACCTGTTCAACCAGATGCCCACCGGTGCGGTTATATATACAGCCGTTGATGATGCACAGGATTTCATTATAACAGACCTCAACCAGGCAGCTGAGGATACAGATAACGTAGAACGGCAACACGTGGTTGGCAGAAAGATGAGCGAACTCTTTCCTGAACTGCAGGCGTGGAGCCTGGTCGAGGCCCTGCAACAGGTGTGGAAGAGCAATACGCCAAAACAGTATGCCCCACCACCCAGTCGCGAGGAACATCCTTTCGGCCGGCGAGACACCTCTATATTCAAACTGGCCAGCGGTGAGCTGGTGGCCCTGTACAACAACACGCACCAAGAACAACTGGAACAGGAACTGCTCCAGAAGACAACCGAGCTGGAGACAATCGTCAACGCCATTCCTGATATTATCTGCCTGAAGGATGGTGATGGACGCTGGCTGCTGGCGAATGATTACGATCTCGATCTTTTTCAACTCGAGGGTGTGGACTATAAGGGCAAGACCGATGCGGAACTTGCCCCGTACAGCAAATTTTACCACGACGCCTTCCTCGCCTGTATGGACACAGACAATGTGGCCTGGGCCCAGGGTGAACCATCCCGGGCAGTGGAGGTCATCCCACGCCCCGATGGGAGCCAGAAGATATTTGATGTTGTAAAAATCCCTCTTTTCAACCCTGACGGCAGCCGCCACGCCCTGGCTGTGGCAGGGCGTGATATCACGGAACTGCGCCGAATACAGGAAAAAAATCAGGAAAATGAAAATCGCTTTCGGCTCTTATTCCATAATGCCCCCATGCCATATCAGTCGCTGGACGCGAACGGCAATATCCTCGACGTCAACGAGAAATGGCTGCAGACCCTGGGCTACTCGAAAAAAGAGGTGATCGGCCGTTCATTTAACGACTTTATGGCTCCGGACCCGGCCAAGCCTTTCAATACCCACTTTAACCAGCTGAAACAGCAAGGCGTGTTGCACAATATTGAATTTAAGATCCTCAAGAAAGATGGCTCCACCCTTTTTGCCGCCCTGGACGGGGAAATTTTCACCAATGGGGAAGGGCAGATTGTCCGAACCTTATGCATGTTCCGCGACATCACAAGACAGAAAGAACTTGATAGAATGCTGCGCCACTCCCACACCATCCTGGAGGAACAAGTCTTAAAACGAACCAAAGAGTTGCGGGAAAAGGCGGGTGAACAACAGAAAACCCTGCAGACCTTAGAGCAAAAATCCATGGATCTGCATGATGCAAATATCGCCTTGAATGTCCTCCTGGACCAGGGGCGTAAAGCAAAACAGGAACTCGAGATGAAGATTCTTGAGAACATCAAAGAGCTTGTTTTTCCTTATCTGGACGAATTGGACATGGAGCTCATTGATAAACCTGACCGGGCCTATGTCACGATTATCCGCCAGCGGCTCAAAGAGATCACCTCCTCCTTTTCCAAGGAGCTCACCTCCAAACTTGTCGGCCTCACACCTCGAGAGCTACAGGTGGCGGAGCTGGTCAAACAGGGGCGAAGCAATAAGGATATTGCCAAACTGCTCCACATCTCCCTCGGCACAGCAGACGTGTATCGCAACAATATTCGCAAAAAACTGGATCTGCAGAACAAAAAAATCAATTTACGCAGCTATCTCCTAACCCACTATTAAACCGCGTAAATTCCGCCCCAAGTGCCATTTCATGGCACTTGCCCTCAAACACCACTCCCTTAACATATAGTATCCATATAGGTTTTATATATGTTTTTTTCTATTGTAGAAGTCGCTTACATTCCAGTACGATCCTTCTCAGGAATAGAAACAGAGACCGTCCTGCCGAAACAGGATTCCCGTCAACCATGAACATCCGCAGCAACTGAACCAAGAAATACAACCCTTATGAATGAAAAAAAACAGGCCATCATCATTGTCTCCCTGATCTTAACCTTTACGGCAGGGATCTTTATTTACCATATTCATTCCTTGGAATCCCGCATCTCCACCCTGATGATCGAAGCGGATGCCAGAGAGCTGCATTTAACCGTCCAGAACCTGCAAAAATATTCCTATGCAACATATAGGGCCAGAATAAAAAACCTGCTCTTCTCGGACCCTGCAATTATCAGCAACTTTGCCAAGCGTGACAGAGCAGGACTCTACACCCAGACTAAGATCAAGTATGACGCCCTGCAAAAGGAAAATCCCTTTTTTCATGTCATGCAGTTTCATCTTCCAGACGGCTCGGTATTCCTGCGCATACAGCAACCAGACCTCTTTGGCCCTCCAGCAAATGGGATCAGGCCTATGATAAAGGCCGCTCATCAGAGTCAGACAGCCCAGTCAGGTTTTGAATTTGGCCCGGAAGGATTCTGCTTTCGCGTGGTGCAACCTGTCTTCAGCGACGGGATGTATGTGGGAGCTCTGGAGCTCGGTATCCTGGCTCAACAGATGGTGCAGGCCATCGAAGACAATATGGGTGAGAAGGTTGTCAGCTATTTCCTGAGTGATGATGCCGCACCAAAGGCCGTTCTGCTCCAGGGTCAGCCGTCTGCTCATGACGAAAAGATGGCGACTGAAGTAAAACCAACACCCCTGATACAATTACTGCCCCCTGATTTTTTCAAAGCGGAGCACGATCAAGTCATCAGGCATGAGGGTAAAATCTTCAGCATCCACGATCATCATATCTTCAACAATTTTAAAAACGAAAATCTTGGCGGCATCATCTTCTTTCAGGATATCAGCGCACCACTCCAGAGAAAAAAATTATTTATCTGCATGGGCACACTTATCACCGTTGTCATTCTGCTCATCGTAGCCACAGTCCTGTACATCTCTTTCGGAAAAATTCTCGCCTCCCTCGTCAAGGAGGTTGCAAATCGCAAACAGGCAGAGCAGGACATACTGGACAGAGAAGCACAGATCCGCCTCCTGTTAGACTCCACCGCAGAGGGGATCTTTGGTCTCGATCATGAGGGGAGATGCACCTTTGTCAATCAATCCTGTCTGAAACTTTTGGGATATACACATGAAGATGAGCTCCTCGGTCATATCCTCCATGACCTGATTCACCACCACAGACCTGACGGCAGTGATTTCCCCTCAGCAGAATGTCCCATGTGTGAGTCCTTCAAACATGGCCAGGCCATTAATGTGGATGACGAGGTACTCTGGCGCAAGGACGGTCAACCCGTTCCTGTGGTGTATCACGCCTACCCGATTAATCAGGACAACCTCCTGCTCGGCGCTGTGGTCTCTTTTTCTGATATCAGCAGACGCAAACAGGCGGAAGAAGATAAGGAGCGGTTGGCCGCAGCCATTGAACATGCCGCAGACGAAATCATTATTACCAATCTGAATGGGGAGATTGAGTATGTGAACCCCGCCTTTGAGAAGGTCAGTGGGTATTCACGCCAGGAGGCCCTCGGCCAAAACCCGAAGATCCTGAAGAGCGGCCAGCACCCGGAAACATTTTATCAAGACCTCTGGCGGACAGTCCGGGCCGGCATGGTCTGGTCAAATCGCATCACCAACAGGACCAAGAGCGGCACGCTCATCCAGGAAGATGCGACCATCTCCCCCATCTTTTCAAGAGTCGGGAAGCCAATAGGCTACGTCGCCGTAAAACGCGATGTAACCCACAAGATCAAGATGGAAGAACGGCTGCAACAGGCGAGCAAAATGGAGTGCCTTGGGACCCTCGCCGGAACCATTGCCCATGACTTTAACAATATTCTCAATGGAATTAACGGCTTCACATCCCTCGCCATACGGGATGTCCCACCCACAGGAACCGTAGCAAAACACCTCAACGGCGTCATGCAGGCCTCATCCACGGCAACGGAGTTGATTCAGCAGATCCTTGCCTTTACCAGAAAAACCGACTCCGCATTCAAGCCTCTAAGGGTACAGGACACGATCCAAGAAGTCGTCACCCTGCTACGCTGCACCATACCGAAATCAATAGAGATCGATACGCAAATCGATATGGAATGCGAACCGGTGTTCGGCAACCCCACCCAGATTCACCAGGTCCTCATGAACCTCGGCACCAATGCCTATCACGCCATGCGCGAACAGGGCGGCATACTCACGATTAAACTCGCCAAAGGCGATATGAAAAACGGCGGCAGATCTCTCCGACTCCAGGTCATTGACACCGGTGACGGAATCCCTCTGGATGTGCTTGAACATATGTTCGAGCCTTATTTTACAACGAAAAAAGAGGGTGAAGGCACCGGACTGGGCCTATCCACCGTTCATGAAATTGTCGAACATCATCACGGAGACATAAGGGTAGAAAGTGAACTGGGCGTGGGGACAACGTTCACCCTGCATTTCCCGGTAACGACACAGGATGGCGTCAGGTATATCGCCAACATCCCCCTTGTGACCCCTGA
>JBFFNY010000039.1:0-10023 GCA_041562955.1 Desulfurivibrionaceae bacterium
GCTTTTTCTTGACGATTCCATTCAGTATATCAAAGATAAATTATAACCACCGGGAAGAAGGATACAATCATAAAAAAACAAATTTAACCCTGTAGCCATGGAACAATCTGATTTCATTCAGATTTGATTTTTTATTATTTTCATCCCGCCGCTACCAATCAAAGGGCTTGGTCAAAATCTCGCGAATCTGGAGATCAAAAATACGATTGGATAATTGAGGGGCAATGACCATAGCCGTATCCCCGCCCCGGGATTCTTTATGGGCCATGGCCAACACCAAGGCGGTATTGTCCAAACCCGCATCTTCGCTAGCAATCATGATGCCCCCTCCAGGAGTGACGCGAGCGCCTCCTTCACCAAGTCAGGGGACAGGCTCGTAATACAGCGCGGTTCCGAACATTTTTTCTTAATACACGGTGTGCACACATCCTGGCCCCGAAGCACGACAAAATGGTCAGCACGAGGTCCCCACTTATGTTCATCTGCATAGGAGAACATCGCCACGACCGGCGTACCCATGGCGGCCGCCATATGCATCGGCCCGCTGTCATTGCCGAGGAATACGGCACTTCTCACCAGCAGGGGAAAGAGTTCCCCCAGGGAGAGTTTCCCGGCAAAACTAATGGCAGGCCGGGCAAGCTGTTCCATCACCAGCTCTGCCCGCTCAACCTCATCCGGGCCGCCGACAAAAACAACCTGGCACCCCTGGAGGGTGAGCCAATCGACCACCTCGACGAAACCTGATATATTCCATAATTTCTGTACGCGTCCCGCCCCGGGATGAATGGCAACGAGGGGTTTTGCGAAATCGACACCCGCCTCAGCCAGAATCCCGTCAACCTTCTTCTGCTTCTCCTTCTCAGGGAAAAAGCGAAACATTCCTTCATCAATAGGTGCCCCTACGGCAGCGGCAATTTCAGTATAGTCGTACACCTTATGTTTCGTTAACGTCAATTGCACCTGATGGGTATACATTGACGGGCGCCCGGCATGGACGTGTGAAATCCGGATATTGGCGCCTGATACTCGAGCGAGGACTCCAGAGGTTGACCCGCCCTCAAGATCAATGGCGATATCTGGCCGCAGTTGTTGCACCTCACGCAGGAATTTTAAATACATCCAAGACCGTGTTAAAAAATTAGACTGGTCCATTTCCCTGCGTGGATAAAAAACCGTAAAGGCCGGATCGATAAGGGTCTCAACAATCTCCTTAAAGGCCGAATCGATGATGAAATAATGGGGAATCCCTTGGTAATAATCGCGCAGGGCGACAAGGGCTGGAAGAGAAATAACCAGATTCCCGATATGACAATCAGGCATCAGGGTCAGAACTTTTTGTACATCTGTATCAGAATCAATCATAAAGGTCCAGGAAAGGGTACCAACAGTAAATGAATAGAAAAACGCCGCACCACAAACACCGGGGGATGCGTTTCCAGCTTGATATAAATGAATAATCCCACTATGTTTCTGTGCAACTCTTATTACGTGGATTAGAAGAAACAACCCGTTTTGTCTTTTTTATAACAGGACAGTTTCATTTGCGCCATACCTGCACTCCGTACAGAAAAATTGTTTACCCAACACAGAACACAATGACCAGCGTTTTCAAAAACAAACATGACCGCCAGCTGGCGGAGACCGCCTTTGCGGCGGTGACCCGCTACGGCAGGGACTGGCTGTTTCAAGCGAATGCGGACACGTATGCGGTACAGCTGCCTCAGGGCAGGCTTGAGCGGTTGCATGGAGGCGGCCGGGCTGATGTCTATCTCTTTATCCATGAAAACAAACGGTATTGCTTGAAGTGGTTCCATGACACCCGTCTCATTTCCAGACTCAGAAACGGGTTCGGATTCAGTAAAGCGGTGCAATCCTACAAAACAAGCGAGCAATTGGAAGAACTCAACATTAAGGCACCCCGCGTCCTGGGAGTGCTTCAACCTGAGCGATTCGGCACGACACTCCTGATCATGGAAATGCTGGAAAACTTTCAGCAGCTCAACCTCATGCTTGAGGATTGGAAGAGTCAAGGATCAGGCCTCACTTCCGATCCACGTTTTCGTAAACTGGCAGAGCAATTCGGCCATTTCACCCAAAATTTACACTGCAAGAAGGTGCTCCACCGCGATTTTTCCCCCAGAAACATACTGGTCACTGAGGTAAATACAAATTTCAACTTCTGCCTCATCGACCTGGAAGATGTCTATTTTGGCACGGCTCCAAAATCCAACCTCCGCCATTTCAATGACCGTTTACCGCGCTACCTGCACCAAACAGAACGCACCTTTTTCCTTGAACATTTCCACAAGGCCTATACAGGATCTCAATCATGAAAATAGCCATGCTCACCTCAGATTACCTCCCGAGTATCGGCGGAATCGCATCACATATCTATGAACTTTCCAAGGCGTTACACCATGCCGGCCATGAGGTTGAGATCTGGTACTGGAACCGTCAGGGCAAAGAGATCAAAACAGACGAATATGGAGATATTCCCGTCCGCCTCTTTGTTACAGAAAAGACCTTGAATAAAACAGGGCGCCGGCTGACCAACGCCTTGACATCTGAAATTCAACGCTGTCTCAAAGAGTTTGACGCCCAGGTTTTGCATGTACACACCATGGATCACCTCATGGGGGCCATAACGCAGGTACATAAAAAATACAATGGCGTCACTGTCTGGACCAATCACTCCAGCCGTTTTCTCCGCAAGGTCGGGTCATTCTGGTGGCGGTTGAAATTAAAATCCATGGCCCATGGTTTTGACGGCCTCCTGGCCCCCAGTGAAGAATTACTGGAAAAGTCCTTCTTTCTCCCTATCAGAAAAGACCACTGCCGCTATATCGCAAACGGCGTGGACATCCATAAATTTGCAGCCATGGATCGAAGCGAGGCCCGGACAGCCTTGGCGATTCCCCAGGATAAATTCGTACTCCTCTCCACTCGGCGGTTTTCACCTAAAAACGGTATCCGCTTTCTCGCCGAGGCCATGGAACAGGTCGCCCAGGCCATACCAGAGGTGCTCTGTATCTTTTGCGGGAACACCCCAGAGTCCAAGGACTGGCCGGTGGTTGAGCAGATCATTACAGAAAAAAAACTGCAGCCGTTCACCCGGTTTGAAGGTGCTGTTGCCAATAGCGCCATCAACACCTACCTCAGCGCCACCGACGTCGTCGTTCTCCCCTCCCTGATGGAGGCCACCAGTATTTCCGGACTGGAAGCCATGTCTGCCAGCAGACCCCTGGTGGGAACAAGGGTGGGCGGCATCCCTGAACTCATTGAAGAGGGAAAGAACGGTTTTCTGGTTGACCCGTCGGATGTGGATGACCTGGCTGCAGGTATTATCAAGCTATACCACTCAACTCAGCGGCAGGAAATGGGGGAATATGCGCGGCAGAAGGTTGTCAACGAATACTCATGGGAACATGTCGCCGCCAAGGTGGCGGATTTTTATACGGATTGCGGAGTCGCCTGATATGAAGAAAAAGATTGCTGTCATCTTGGGAACACGTCCGGAGGCGATTAAACTCGCCCCGGTCATTCTAGCCCTGCAGAAGGATCCTGATTTTGACTGCCGGGTGTGTATCACCGCCCAGCACCGTGAAATGCTCGACCAGGTCCTCTCTGTTTTCAATATTACCCCGGATCATGATCTCAACCTCATGCAACCCGGCCAGACCCTATCCGGCTTAACCAGCCGGGCGATCACCGCACTCGGGGAGTACCTCGTGGAGCTGAAACCGGACGTGGTTCTGGTTCAAGGTGACACCACCACGGTCTTCTGCGGGGCCCTGGCATCATTTTACCAGCAGATCCCGGTAGCCCATGTGGAAGCAGGGCTGCGCACGGGCAACCTCTGGTCACCATGGCCGGAAGAAGGCAACCGAAAACTTACAACCTGTTTGACCCGCTACCATTTCGCGCCGACAGAAACAAGCCGGGACAACCTGCTCCGGGAGAATGTAGATCCAGCCACCATCCACGTCACCGGCAACACCGTGGTTGATGCCCTGCACATTGCTCTGCAAAAACTGCAGGACACCGAGGTGACCATTGGTGGCCTGCCCGGATTTCTCCAGCCGGACTCCGCCGTGATCGAACCCAGAATGGTCCTCATCACCGGCCATCGCCGGGAAAACTTTGGTACAGGCTTTGAAAACATCTGCTCAGCCATTGCCACCCTGGCCGAACGCTACCCTGAGGTCCATTTCATCTATCCGGTACATCTCAATCCCAATGTCAGAGAACCGGTGGAACGGATTCTGAAGCATCGCCATGACCAGAATGTCCACCTCATTGAACCACTTGAATATCTCCCCTTTGTGGGATTAATGGCACGGGCCCATTTTATCTTAACCGATTCCGGAGGGGTACAGGAAGAGGCACCGAGCCTGAGTAAACCTGTACTGGTGATGCGTGACAATACCGAGCGTCCGGAGGCCGTGCAGGCGGGCACCGTTAAACTCATCGGCACGGAGACGGAGTCCATTGTCAGCAATGTTTCGCAGCTGCTTGACTCAAGTAGCCTGTACCAGACCATGGCACGGGCAATCAACCCCTACGGTGACGGGCACGCCACCTCGAGGATCCTTGACATATTGAGGAAATAAGCGCACCAGACAACCTACACCGATTCATCAATCCTAGTTACAATGATTTGATTTTCTTGGCTAAATAATGGCCTATTTTGGCCGCTCCGCTTGGCGTATTATGAGCAAAATCATAAAAATCATCATGACTAAATTCAAGTTCTGATGCCAGATCGATACAGATGGTATCACTGCGGCCAGTACACATGGACATGGTCGTCTCATTCAACAACCCTTCCATATAATGCATATCCACACCGTTGTATGTCGCACCCTCATAACCATATCTCACATCAATACCACGAACCTGATCATTCTCCAGCCAATGCATCCTTCTGGTCTGGGTGACAAAGATCGGTGTTGCCCCTAATGCTTGCGTTTTTTTCCGTAATATTTTTAAGCGCTTGGAGTAGGCAGCAAGCCTCTTCTGCATGAGGGGTTGATATGCTTTTTCTTCCAAAAGAGGCGCCGTGGTTATGGCCTGGGAATGAATGTCATACGCATGATGCCCCATGCGATAGGTGTTGGCGTATACCAGTCCCTTAACCAGCCGGAAAACGTAATAGGAGAATGAACTCTTAAATATCGAATTCTGGGCCAGATCGTCAAAGGAATAATTATCTCCCTTGTAAAAATCATTCAAACCGACATAGAACAGGATATATTGGGGGTGGAGGGACTCCAGCTTTGAAAACCATAAGTCAAAATTCTTGATATGGCCAAAAGAAGACTGGCCATCGACCCCGGCATTGACAACAGTCAGCTCGACCCCGTCTGATTTCAAATTATCTCCTAACAGGCGGCACCACTCTTCCTTATCATCGATATACCGCTGGTCCGTCGTACTGCCGCCCACAACCAGAATATCAATATCCTCAACCCGGTCATAGTTCCCCCTGAAGCCATTCTTATCCCGCGTGTAGGCAATGAGGGGATGGGGTGTTTCATATAAGGGTGCAACATCATAATGATACGCCGAATCAGCTAAGACGTTTACAGTGAAACGAATGTCATCGGCAAAGAAGACATGCCAGACCAGTTCCAGACAAAATAATCCCACGGCAAAGATGGCGATGTTTACGGAAAGTATTCGCGGAATGTGCTTCATCACAGCCCCTGTTAGAATAAGGTATAGATGAATGGTGCTATAGCCGACCCTTGCGAGAGGACAACCAGCACGCCGAGAAGCAGTAAGACAAGAATGATCGGGGCGAGCCAGAACTTCTTGCGGGCCTTCATAAAGCCCCATAAATCCTTTATTAATTCTAACATCAGTACACCTTTTCCATATGCTCTTTAGGTTGTTTTTTGCTTTCTTGCCAATACGAAGTGAGAGATGAATCACCAAGATTTCTGCGCAGCGGATCCTTGCCCAGTGCCTTAAACACCAAGGCAACAGGGGTAAAAATAAGAAAAAAGACAATGCCCAGAATAATTTTGGTATTGATCGTGCCGAGAATATGACCCAGGATCATCCATGGCTTATATATCAGCGCCAGTTGCATTGGCACCAGCATGGCTGACAAAAGAAAAAGACCTGAAATGAGCCAGGGCCAATGGGATAGATTTTTCCCCAAACCAAAGGGAAAAAACAAACCGAACAGGAGGGCGATAACGAGTGCCATCACAAGGCCGAATTTTCGATAACCGGCTTTATCCAAGGGTTCAATTTTCATTATACAATCCTATTTAATCGAGTTCGAATTCATCTTGCCAGGAATTATCCTGTTTACGCTTTGGCTGATCCACTTTAGCCAAAACAACATTTTCAAGGACCAGATAATCCATTTCTGTCCGCATAAAACACCGATAGGCATCTTCAGGCGTACAGACAATCGGTTCTCCACGCACATTGAAGGAGGTGTTGATCAGCACAGGACAGCCCGTCAGCTTCTCAAAATGATCCAGGAGATGCCAGTACTTAGGATTTGTTTCCCGGTGGACCGTCTGCACCCGGGCAGAGTAATCGACATGGGTAATTGCCGGGATTTGCGAGCGGGAACTCTTTAATTTTTCAATACCAAAGAGTTGCTCCTGCTCTTCATTCATGGCCAGCTGTTTCTCTTTTTTCACATTGGCAACGAGTAACATATAGGGGCTGACCCCCTCAATATCAAACCAGTCAGAAACGCACTCCGCCTTAACCGATGGTGCAAAAGGCCGAAATGACTCACGATACTTGATCTTAAGATTCATGGTTGACTGCATCGTCATACTGCGCGGGTCTCCCAGAATAGACCGGCCACCCAGTGCCCGGGGGCCGAACTCCATTGCACCCTGAAACCAGCCGACCACATTCTCCTTGTCCAGGACATCAGCCAATGTGGAGTACAATTGCGCCTCATCCAGTACCTGGTACTTCGCATCCACGGAGTCTAAATAAGCGGTAATGGCGCCTTCAGCAAAGGCAGGACCGAGATAGGAACCTCGAGTTGCATCTGTTTTACCATCCGCCTGACGTTCATGGCCCAGATACTCGTGCCAGATTGACAGGGCGGCACCAATTGCACCTCCCGCATCACCGGCTGCGGGTTGAATCCAGATATCATCGAATATCCCTTCGCGTTGCAATTTGCCGTTCGCAACACAATTGAGTGCGACACCACCCGCCAGACAAAGATACTTGACGTCCAGTTTCTTTTTAATCGTCCTGGCGATACGCAAGACCACTTCTTCCGTTACAACCTGTATCGACCGGGCAATGTCCATCTCCCTCTGCGTTATCTCAGATTCACTCTCCCTGCGTGGTGCACCAAAGAGTGTATCAAACTTCGCATTGGTCATGGTCAGACCCGTGGCATAGTTAAAATACTCCATGTTGAGACGAAAACTCCCATCCGGCTTAACCGCAATCAGGTGCTTGTAGATAAGGTCAACATATTTAGGTTCCCCATAGGGGGCAAGCCCCATGAGCTTATACTCACCGGAGTTGACCCGAAAACCGGTATAATAGGTAAAGGCCGAATAGAGTAAACCCAGCGAGTGAGGGAAATCTATTTCCCAGCACGGGTCCAGCTTATTCCCATCCCCGAGCCAAACCGTTGTTGTTGCCCATTCCCCCACCCCATCGATGCATAATACCGCTGCTTTCTGAAAGGGGGATGGGAAAAAAGCAGAAGCCGCATGGGACTGATGATGTTCCGTAAACATGAGGGGCGGCAACGCTCCTTTCCCGAGCCCGGATAAGGCCGACAATTCCCGTTTCAGGGTTTCCTTCAAAAACAGTTTTTCTTTCAACCAGACCGGCATAGCCATGAGAAAAGAACGTAACCCGCGGGGGGCATAGGCAATATAGGTCTCGAGTAAGCGTTCAAATTTAACCAAGGGTTTATCGTAGAAAACCACATGATCAATATCAGCTAAACAACAATCCGCTTTTTCCAGGATAAATTGAATCGCATTTTTAGGGAATGCGGGATCATGCTTTTTGCGGGTGAACCGCTCCTCTTGAGCAGCCGCCACAATTACCCCATCAATAGCCAAAGCGGCGGCACTATCATGGTAATATGATGAAATGCCTATTATCTTTATACTCACAGCTACTCCTCAGTTTATACTCTTGCAATTGCCCTTACCGCAGAACAACGTGAAACGGTCCGTTGACTCTATTCTAGCGCATCTTAAACAAAATCATTCTACCCAATCTCTTGGTCTGCCAGGAGGTCACTTCAATAAATTCAGCCTGTTGAAGAAGTTGCAATTCCTCAACAGTGCAATGCTTTTCATCCCAGATAAAATACGTAAAATCCCGCTTCTGCAGGTGCACCAGTAAATTTTTCCCATGTAAACGATCCGGCAAATGATGGTCATTACAACATGGGGAGGCCTGCACCTCAAGATTGGCAAAGAGATTAATATATCCGACGCGCTTAAAAAAACCGGCGATAGTCACCACCTCACCACCATCCTCCTGCTGGCCAATGAACTCGCCAATCTCGCGAAAGATCAGCTTATCAGCCCGATGATGATCCAGGTTCTTTGGCAATGCTGCCAGAAAGAACACACACCCCAGGAGAATTAAGACTGTGGTTCTCTGCCACGAAAACTTCTGTTGCAGAAAGTCCACAAAACGGGCCAAGCCGCTGCCAAAAAAGACCAGCAGCGGCAAAAAGAGAAGCACCACAAAACGCGGCGACATAATCCAGTTGGACAACTCCTGCACGACAACAAGCACATAAGCGGCCAACCCCATGACCAAGAGGTAGCGCAACTTGACATCATCCCGCAATCTTGACCCAATATTTTTAAACCCGAAGAGAAAAAACAGCCCAAAGGGCAAAAATGCCATACCGAGAAAAAGCATGAAAATATCGCCCAAGCCCAGCCACCAGACTAAATTTCGGCACTGGATAAAGAATCCGGGCGGAACCCCCACTTCGTTTACCGTATCTCCGAGAACCTTCAGGCCGTCTCTGGTCTCATTATAGGTGTGAAAGCTCTTCAATAAGGCCGAGAGAATATCACGGGGCAGCAGGGAGCGGGAAAACCCTTCGCCAAAGGCAACAGCCCCAGCCAGACCGACAGCTCCAAGCACCAGCAGGGGCGAGATAAAACCAAGGACATCTCTCATTTTCCGCTGGCGCTCACCAAAAACGATAATGAAACAAGGCGTTGCCAGGATATACACCACCGCATCAATGCGTGACCAGGTCGCGACAAGAAAGGCCAGGCAGCTCCCGGCCAGAAACAACCCCCGTTTATCTTTATCAAAGGCAGCGACAAATAACGCCAGGCCCAGGCTCGAGAAGAACCAGAAGACCGGTCCCCGCAGGACCTCACTGGAAGTGGCAACCAGGAAAGGATTCACCGCGGCAAGCAGCAGGACACAGGTGGCCATGGGCCGATCAAAGAAATGGCGCAACAGAAAATAAAGCGGAATTAACGTCGCGGTACCAAATAGAAATGAAGCGGTCCGCGCCGCAACCACCCAATGGCCGGTAATCCAGTAGAAGGGGACGATAAAAAACGGATAAACATTGGGATACCAATAACAGGCCATGAAACGATCGAATTCTCCAAGATACAGGGCCTTTGCCTGCTGGATATAATAAATCCCATCAATATTGAACATGAGATGGGAAAAATAAAAGGAGTAGAAGCGTAACCCTGCACCGATAATAATTACCAGGAGAGCAGGGATATACACCTCTTTCCGCCTGAAAAATGATTTCAACATGGGGAAGAGTCTCCTGAGGTTGACTGGGCAAAGGATGCAATGGCTTGGGCCCGTTTTTCCCATGAAATCTGCCGGGCTCTTTCACGTGCCAGAATGGTCTTATGCTCATAAAGAACGGGATCGTCGAGGAGATGCTGCACCGATGCAACAAAACCATCCACATCATCCGGGGCAATGTAGGTTCCCGCGCCCCGAAGCACTTCATGAACCGAAGGGATATCACTGCCGATGGCGGGGACACCATGGGATAAATAATCC
>JBFFNY010000040.1:0-9878 GCA_041562955.1 Desulfurivibrionaceae bacterium
AGAATCACGTCATCTTTCTCTGCAAGACCGACCGCACAGGCTATTGCCTCCCTGCGCGATTCAATAATGAGATATCCTTTCTTATGCCCCGTAAGATCCGACATCCCTCCTAAATTCACTCCCCCCGCCTCCTGCATGCCGATTTCGATGGCCTGCAGGATCTGCCCGGGATCTTCACTGCGTGGATTATCCGAAGTAGCAATGGCAATATCAGCCCCCCTCACTGCAGCCCAGCCCATGAGGGGTCTCTTTCCGGTATCGCGGTCGCCACCACAGCCAAACACCACAATCACTCTATTCCTGGTCAAACTGCTGAGCGTAGCCAGCACCTTCTCCAGGGCATCCGGGGTGTGGGCATAATCAACCAAGAGCGGCGGGTGATCCACGTCAGGGATACGAATCTGCTCCATCCGCCCCGGTGCGCCCTTTGCCCCCTTGAGCCCCTGAATCACGGCTGAGGTCTCAAGACCAAGCGCCTGACCAACACCCATTGTTCCTAAAATATTCTGGAGATTAAACTCGCCCACCAGCGGTGACGTCACCAGATTCGTCTGACCCGCTACCTGGATGTCCACCCGGATACCATCGAGGGAGAAACAGGCATTCCGGAACGACACATCCCTGTTTCTGCCACAAACCAGAACCCGCCGATCCGACTGGGCCAAGGCCTCAACCAGTTTATCGCTCCACCCCTGAACCCCGTCATCAACAACCACGCCGACTCCCTGGGGCGACAGAAACGTGGTAAAAAGCTTCTTCTTTGCCGCAAAATAATCGGCCATGGACCGGTGGTAATCAAGATGGTCACGGCTCAAATTCGTAAACAGGGCGACATCAAAGTTAATCCCATAAACCCGCTTCTGCATCAAGGCATGGGACGAGACCTCCATCACTACATGGGTCACCCCATCCTCTGCCATTTCCGCAAGCAACCGCTGGAGCTGCACCGCATCAGGGGTGGTGTGACTGGCAGGACGCTCGACACCGCCGAACCGATAACTCACTGTGCCGATGAGTCCTGTTTTACACCCTGCCTCCTGCAACACCGTCTCAATCAAGTATGAGCACGTTGTTTTACCATTTGTTCCCGTTACCCCGACAAAATGCATCTGTTGTGCCGGAAAACCGTAAAAACAGGCGGCAAGCTGCGCCAGCCCTTCCCGCGTATCATCCAGGATGAGCGTTGCACAACCGCTCGGTGCAGACTTACACTGACCTGGTTCCAACACCACAAGGCAGGCGCCCCGGCCAATGGCCGCGTCGACAAAGGCGTGGCCATTGGCGTGTTCGCCCGCCACAGCCACAAAAACAAACCCGGGCTGCACCTCTCTGGAATCGGCAGTAACCCCGAGAACCTCCGGATCGTCCGCACTCTGACAGTCATAACCGCAGCCGGACAGGAGCTGGTGCAGCCGTATGGACTGACCTGCCACCCGCTACTCCTGCCTGCCCAGAATAAGAGTAATATGGTCACCCATTTCACTCCCGGCTTCCGGTACCTGCGCTGTCACCCGCCCTGCACCTTCAATATCCACAGTCACCATATAGGGCTGCAGAAGGATCAAAGCCTTGCGCAGACTCTTACCGCGGAGTTCCGGCATAATGCGGGCGGCCGCACTGATATCCGGTTGCGTCACCGACGACTCGGCCTTAACCATCCCGGCAAATTTATTCTTCAAGACAGCGGGATCAACCAGTTCCTGCCCCGCCAGGTCTGACACATCCAGACCATCCAGACGCACCTCCTTGGCAAACCGGTTCACAACATTGCGCAGCGGCGATGCCGAGCGCAAATCAAACATGCCCTCTTCAACCACAACCAGCACGGCTACCTGTGGTTGCTGTGCCGGTATTGCCCCAAGCAGTATGCCGTCGTGGCGGTACTCTTTCTGCAGCACCGACACCTGATTTTCCCCATCCAGGGTTGCCGTTTCCACGGTCACTGCATCATCCTGCGCCCGCTTGGACAAATACTCAACGGCAAAGAGAGACGCGTCCTCACCGGCGCTGGCGGCAAAAGACTGGCCGAGCATCATGCTCACTCCGCCAAGTTCTTCACCGCGCGGCGTGAATTCATACGCCGCAAACTGACCGTCACTCGCCACAGTTCCCTTCATGGCGTGGAGGTACACCGGATGGCCACCGTTCACCAGTCGCGTAAAGCCACCCAAGAGTGAAACACCGTTGAGCTGCCCCTCCTCACACTTGCCAACCGGGGCATGGGTGTCAGGAAAATCAAAATTGTCGGCACAGCTAATGCCCAATTTCTGTTGAAAACGTAGAAGCTCACTGGAGGTAATGGTTGGATCAGGAAGTTCTGTCAGCTCATCAGAGATAAACCCGCCGCCTGCCCACGGCCACCAGTATCCTGCCCGGGCCCGGCCTGCCGTTTTCATGAGAGAGGGTTTAATCACCACTGAGGACTCATTCTGACTCACTCGGGAAGACAGCGATCGCCCCACATCCACGGCCGCGGCATAGCGAAACAACGACGAGACACCACCGGTATCAAGAAGAGAAGACACCATTTTGAGCTGCTGAGTCTGGGGATGGCCGTCCCAAAAGGTATTCGGGTCAAAGGAAGGCAATTGTACAGACGCAAGAATCGCACCGCTGCCAGTATGAACAGCCAGAGCTGACACCGAGGTTGCTTCTGTTTTTTTCAAGAGTTGAACCATGGCCTTCTCCAGTTGTTTCTGGATCTTCAAATCAATGGTTAAGACAACATGTTTGCCCATTTCAAAAACAGGCCGGGATGAAGGGCTCGTGCCAACCTGGGCCACACCTCCCGTTAAAACACCATCATAATACAATTCAACCCCGGCAAGACCCTTACCATCCTTGACATAGCCAAGCATCTGGGCCATTGTCTCCCCATGGGGATAATAGCGAACGGGTTTCTCCTGGAGATACACGCCCCCGATATTTCTCTCCAAAATCTGACCGGCCTGCTCACTTTGCAGCTGCTGACCAAGCCAGATAAAGGTTCGCTCCGTTTTAAGTCTGTCCAGCAGCCCCTGTTCATCCAAACCGAGAAGCTCAGCCAAAACCTGGGCCGTCCGGGCCTTATCTTTAACCTCAAGCGGTTTCACATAGGCGGCATACTGACAAAAACTCACAGCCAGCGGCTGCAGATTCCGGTCATACAAATTTTTTCGGTCTAAAAATGTGCCACCAGTACCGGCCTGCTCTTCTTTGAGTGCCGCCTCTTTGCCAGAGCCAAACAACTGCAGGAGTATCCAGACCACCATAAAGAGGAGGACAATGACTCCAGCTAACCGGAGCAGGCTGACTGTGTTCTTGTTTTTACCGTAGCCCTTATAATCAATTGGCCCATTGCGCCTTCGATAACCCATGACGCTCCCTCAGTCATAGCCCTATTCTTTAAAGCCGAAACTCTGCTTCAAGGTTGGCTGATACAGCCCCGTTTGCACCGCAGCTACGGCCAACATCCGTGGAGTGGACACCAGTCCATCACGTTCCTGAACCAGTTTTTTTTTCACATCCAGCTCATGACGTGACGCCTGTTGCAACAGGGCAATGGAGGATAAATTGCTCTGCAGCCGGTGGCCGATCCAGAAACTTGCCAGAATTCCGACACACATGGCCACCACCACCACAATGCCGAGAGTTTTCCAGAACACGGAACGCAGCGGTTGAACCACAACCCGTCCACCGTACTGCCGAGCCGCCGCATGGTGAACCATTTTCGAACGATACCCTTGAGCATAATCACGCATTGTATTCTCCCAGTTTTTCCGCCACTCTCAGTTTTGCACTTCGAGCACGCGGGTTCTGATCACATTCGTCCTTCCCGGCAACAACGGGACGGGTCGTCAACACCTTCAGCCTCGGATCTGCCTTAAAGCCTCGCTTCACCAACCGGTCCTCCAGGGAATGAAAGGAGATGACACAAAACCGGCCACCCGGAGCCAGAACATCCACCCCGTCCTTGAGTACAGTCGCCAAATTATCCAGCTCCCGGTTCACCGCGATCCGCAATCCCTGAAAGGCCTTCGTGGCCACATGGATCTTCTTCGGATGAAACCTGACGGGAACAGCGTCATAAATAATGCGGGCCAATTCAGCGCTGGTGACGATGGGCCTTACCTTTCTCGTTTCACAAATGGCCCGGGCAATGGGTCTCGCCTGCCGTTCTTCGCCATAGTGAAAGAAGATATCAGCCAGATCTTCTTCACTTGCCGTTGCCACCAGATCTGCGGCACTGACGCTCACCCTGTTATCCATTCTCATGTCGAGGGGCTCCTCTCTCTTGAAACTGAATCCACGATCACTTTCATCAAGCTGCAGAGAGGAGAGTCCAAGATCAAGGAGCAGGCCGTCTATCCGGCTTATGCCCAGACCTCCAAGAACCTCTTTCAAGTCAGCAAAATTTCTCCGGACAAAGGTGATTTTTTCCCCAAAGGCCGCCAGATTCTTTGCAGCCCTGCACTGGGCCTCTTCATCCCAGTCAAAACCGATGAGCTGTGCATTCCCATGACACCTCGCCATGATTGCGCCAGAATGCCCCCCCAGCCCCAGATTACCGTCTACATAAACTTTGTTTTCCTGCGGCTGCAGGTACGTCAACACTTCTTCGAGCAAAACCGGGGTATGGGTAGGATCATGCATGAGACATTACACAAACCCAAGATCAGCGAGGGCTTCAAAGGCATCAGGTGTGACTTCACGCTCTGTAATGAATATTTCCGTATCCCAGACCTCAAAATAATTTACAAATCCGACAAGGGTGATCTCCTTGGTCAAATGAGCCTTAGACCGTTGGCCTATCGGGAGAAGCACCCGGCCATTGCTGTCGATCTTGGTCTCCATCGCACCACCGACAAGATAACGCCAACCGGCGCGAGCCTGGGCATTGACCTTTGCCGCTTCCTGCAGCTCAGCCTCAAGCTTGCTCCATTCCGCCAAGGGATAGATCCGCAAACATTTCTCCCATGGAGGGGTAATAACAACCCGCTCATCGTCATAGGTCTGGCCCAACACGTCTCGAAAACGGGAAGGGATATTCAAACGTCCCTTACCGTCCAGACCGTGTTCAGACTGACCGCGAAATTTTTTTAGTTTGCCGGAGACATCTTCTTCCACTTCAACCCACCCTCTTCCACTTTGAACCACTTTGCACCACATTATGATCGTTATAGTGATCATAGCAATAAAGTGTCAAGAAAAAAGGTTTTGACCTGCTCCTCCCTTGTATTTAAGAATCTCCTAACAGAACACCACATATGCACCAGAAAGAAAACGCTGCCACCACATAGGCCAAAAAAACCTCCTTCGCCTAACAAAACACCTTACAAAAAAAAATGAAAAATATAAGTGGGTGCAAAGTGGGATGAGAAAAAAGTGAAACACTATAAAAAAGGAAAATAAAGGCGAAATAATGCGCACAGATCTTACCAGAAAAGAGGAACAATAATGATTCCGGCAGGATAACAAAGAAGGACATCTACAGGATAGGAAGGCAACAGGGACACAGCAGAAAGGACAGAGAACATAACCACAAAAAGGTGCAACGGCCGCCAGTTCAGCCGGCTTTGAACAAAAGAGAAACCCGCACAGAACTCACACCACCAGCTCAGTCATACATTTCCAGCTCTAATATTCGCAGCTCGATATATTTCCGGAGCAGATCGTCGGCAGATTCTGTCTGAAAACGAAACGACAATTCAACCTTTTCCTTCACTCTAATCTCACGAACGACAACCGCTTCAGCAATGGTAACCACCACATCTTCACGCTGTCTCTCGTCAAAACAAAGGGTCAGGGTGAGGGGGGAGAGGACCGTTCCCTGCTCCACACCAAGCAAGTTACCGAAGACCTTTGCTCCCCCCAGGGAAACATCGATCACCTGGCCATGCAAAATGCGCCGGCTGGCCTTAGGGGCGCAGTTCATGGTTGACCCCCCAGCCGCATACACCCGTGGAAATTTGCGGCGCTGCACTTCAAAGATATGGGGAGGAAGCGCCACACGAAAGAAGCGATTCGTCTGGCGCAGTGCACCAAGCTTAAACCCCCGCATCAGGCTTAAATCCTCCCGGATGTAAAACACAAACAAGTCACCTTCAAGCTGGATCCCCTCAGGCTTCTCAAACTCCACAAAGACCTGCTCCCCATTCTGCCCCACAGAACGAATCGTAATGAAGGATGGCGGCAGGGCAGGACCGAGGAGCGTCATGGAAATCCGCTCATCATTATTTCGTTGCAGTTCAGCCATAATTTCAGCTGTATCTTCAGACCAGATCGTTTTCATAATATTTTATAACTTGTAGATTGTTGCGCAGCGCAATAATATGCAACAAAACAGAGACCAACACGCCATTGTGATGGCGGAGATTTCACTCCGCCCCGGGATCATACGATAACCGTTCGTTTAATATATTGGATAATCTCATCCGGATCATCAAGGATGACAAAAATGTCGAGATCCTCTTTATTAATGGTTTTGTTCTCAAGCATCCGGGCCTTAATCCACTCAATCAACCCCTGCCAATACTCGGATCCCACTAAAACAATGGGGAAACGCTTGATCCTTCTGGTCTGGATAAGGGTTACCGCCTCAAAGAGTTCATCCAGCGTACCGAAACCACCCGGCATACAGATGAACGCCATGGCATACTTGATCAACATCACCTTGCGGACAAAGAAGTATTTGAACCGCAGAGGAACATTGGCATAGGGGTTCTTCTCCTGCTCAAAGGGGAGATCGATATTGAGCCCTATGGAAATCCCATTCGCATCATCGGCACCACGGTTACCCGCTTCCATAATCCCAGGGCCGCCGCCGGTCATAATGGCATACCCCGACTCAGACAACCCCTTGCCCAGAGTCCGCGCCATTTCATAATAGGCATCATCTTCAGAGAAGCGGGCGGAACCAAAAATCGACACCGCTGGCCGTTTAATCGCGGCCAGAGAGTCGAACCCCTCAACAAACTCTGCCATAATTCGAAATAAACGCCACGAATCACCGGCATTAAAATTATCCAGCCAGTACTGCTGATCATCACCATTGAAAGAAAACTTCGACATACTGCACCCTTACCTTTATTTTTTATCGTAACTATCCTGCACAAACACCAGCACCCACCAGTAAACCGTGTTACTTTTTCCTGGGCTCTTTTAACGACCGCGTCAAACGTTTCACAGCCTTCAAGGCCTCCTTATGGAGCGCATTTAACTTCAATACCTGCTGATACAAGCCACAGGCCTTTGCCCCATTGCCCTCGGCCTCATACACTTTTGCCTGGAATAGAAACACATCTTCATGCTGCCGCTGCAACCGTAGAATCTGCTTCATCACCTGACGTGCCTCATCCCTGCGGTCAAGGGCCAGGAGAATCGTGCCCATGCGCAACCAATGGAGCCAGCACTCGCCGTCAATCTCAACCGCCTGCCGGCAGAACGTCAAACCAATTTCCGGGTCATCCTGACCATAGAGCTCGCCAAGCAGACTTAAAGACAGGCTGTCACGACTGTTGTACCGGATAGCCCGCTGCAGGCTCCCCATGGCTTTTTTACGATTCTTCTCGTGATAATAGGCCTCACCCAGCAGACAATGCACCGCACCATGGCTCACATCTTCAATATGTTCCGGACCAATCTCCTCCGCCTGCTCTAAAACACGAATGGCGTCCCGATACCGACCTTTGCCGACATAGAGCTTACCCAGCTGGAAAAGCAGATCAAAATGAACATCATTCCCCCCCAAGGCCTCTTCAAAATAGGCAATCGCCTCATCAGGGTGATTCAAGGCCAAATGGGCAAAGCCCAAATTACACAGGGCCATAAAATCCCGGGGATCAACGGTGAGCACCTTTTCAAAATAGGAGATAGCCTTGGGATACCTGGCCATCTGGGCGGTTGTCACCCCCATGGAATTGAGGAGATTGACATTTTCAGGATCAATCTGCAACCCGCGCTGGTATTCCCGCGACGCCTTGACCATATCACCTTCATTATAGTAGACATCCCCACTGATATTCAGGCTGACGCCATCAAACACAGTACAGGTCCCCGGCCCGAAGAACGCTGTATGAATCAAGGCCTTCCGGCAATTGCCAATCATTTCACTTTTGTGAAATTTCTCATAGGGATAGACACAAACCCCCATGGAAAAACTCACCTTGTTTTCAGCAAACAGGGACTGTGCCGATCGGCACCAGCCCAGGCTCTCCTTTTCAGCGGCCCCGGCAAGGAAGACATAACCGCCTCCAAGCCCCGTTGCCACCAAGACACCGGGCAGCGTCTCCAGCAAGGGTTCAGGAAACACCCCTGACGGCTCGTCCGGCTTCAGCTCAATCAAGCTGAAACGGTCCGTGTCCTTCATGAGATGCCGCAGCTGCCGCACCACTTTCCCGGGAGGAGGATACAGGGGGTGGGAACTCCGATCGGCAAGGGCGGCATAGGAACAAATCCCAAACGGCCCGCGTTTCTCTGCAGTGACCAGGGCCTGCCACGCATAGTCAAACAACTGCTCCACCGCATGATCGTCGCAGGCAACAATACCCACATGCCCCTTACCCAAGTTATCCCGCTTCAGCCATTGCAGAACCTGATCCGCCATCTTTAGAGCCGTCTCTTCGGAACTTCCCTCCCAGCATAACCCAAACAACCCGTTCCCCAGATGACAGGGATCGGCAAGATGACCGATGAGGGCGTGCAGACAGGCCCCCATTTTCGCCACGGCCGCCCCGGCCTTCCCGGCCCCTGACGCCTTTGGGAAAAGATCAAACAGCACGAGAGAACTCGCAACATCCGGGTCAAGGGTTGCACGGGCCACCCGTGCCTGCAGAACCAGACTGTTCCCAAGCTTGGTGATTGGATCAATGGCCGCGAGCTTGAGCAGATGCAGTTCCCGTGAAATCGCCTTGCTTTTTTCAACCAGATGGCCACCGGCAAGCTCCAGGACCTGTTCCTCGGCGCCGATCAAGACCGCCACGCCGAACAACTCGTCCCCTGTCCACAGGGGGAGATAGAGTGCCGGATTTCGCCCCTTATCCCTAACCGGTTTCAGACCATTACGAACCACCTCAACGCCCGCCTTCCACTGGGCCGGCAAGCCATCACCCGAGACAGACGGACCTACAAAATACACGGCCTCACAGGGACAGACCGCTTTGATATTCCGCGCAAACAACGGGGCAAGAAGGTCAAGATCACGGCTTTCTATGGCAACTTCATCATGGTAAAAAGGAAAACTCATGCAGACCCCTTTGGCATTGATTTTCAGGAGGAGAAAACGATTGTAACGGACTAAACATGAGCCGAAAATACGGCGGCAACAGCCCGCACCAGCTCCGGCACCTCTTGATCCGCAACCGTGCGCATATCGAGAATAAAGGTCTCATCGCTGACACGGCCAATCACCGGTGTATCACCACCACGAAGCTGCTGTTCCAGCTGATGCAGGGAACAGGACAACGGCTTCAACGTCACCGCCCGGCTCAGCATGGCCTGCTCGGGCAAGGCCCCGCCACCCACCTGAGACTGGACATCAAGGGATCCGATTTCACATTGACCCGGTGCCACTTCCCTGCGCAACCGGCGGACAACTCTGGCGGCCCGGCGCTTAATCTCGGCATAGGATGCCCCGAGCATGGCCAGGGTCGGGATCGAGGCAAGAGCTGCCGGCTCATCCAGATAGAGTCTCAAGACAGACTCCAGCCCCGCCAAGGTGAACTTATCAATGCGCAAGGCCCGATTTAAGGGATTGCGCTTGATCCGGTCGACAACCTCCCTGGATCCGACAATGATACCGGCCTGGGGGCCGCCCAGGAGCTTATCACCCGAGAAGGTGACCACATCGGCACCGGCGGCCACCGCCTCTTGCACGGTGGGCTCTTTTTCAAGGCCGAACC
>JBFFNY010000041.1:0-9836 GCA_041562955.1 Desulfurivibrionaceae bacterium
ACGAGCTGCTGATAATTTAATTTTGAGAGATCTTTCTTGAAATAATTTGTCGCCGCTGCGGGAAAGCCGTAGATGTTTGAGCCCACCGGTACGGTGTTGATATAAAAATCCAGATTTTTTTCTTTACCAAATTTTGAAACCAGAACATAGGAGATGATGATCTCTTCAAGTTTATGGGCCAGGGTGCGATCCGTATTGCCAAGAACCTTCTTGGCGTTCTGCATGATGATGGTCGAGGCCCCGCGAGGATGACCGGAGAGGGTATCTTTTACCGCGCCCGCAAGATTGATCCAGGACACCCCGGCATGGATTAAAAAGCCGTTCACATACCAAGGGTGTTCCGGGTGGGGGAGGAGATAATGGTCTTCGCAGGATAACAGCGCCCGTTTGACATTGTCAGGTATCTCTGTGGTGACTTCCCGTTTGCCGTAGGATTTAATGATCCCGCCACTCCGATCCACAATATTGGCCGAGTGGGAATAATTGTCCAACGAGTTGGGTATACGACTTACCTGGGCGGCATCATAGATCGCCCGTGCTGCAATAAATTCAACAATATGCTGGGTTGGACCGGGGATATAGTTGACAATGACAAGGCCGAGAACACCGAGCATTCCAAGCTTTGCGGCCCGGGGCGCCCAGAACGACAGGAAAAACAGAAAACGCCGGACCGGGCTGTCCCATGGAAAGGGGACTTTTTTGGTGGGGTCCTTCTTGAGTTCCCGCAGGTAGGTGAGATAGCTTTCCTCAAGATGTTTTGTTTCTTTAAGGCGTTTGGTGATTTTCTTTTTATTTAAGCCCTGTTTCATTTCCTTTGGGCTGAAGGTATGCTGGAAGGCCTTGTACTTGATAGCGCTCTGGTTCAGCTCCTGGCGCTCGGTATATTTCTTCCCCTGGCCTGATTTGGGCTCGGGGTTGTGCTGTGGCGTTGTCTTGGGGTTGTTTTTTTTTGAAGGCACGTTAGGTGTCACAGGTGAGAAAGGGTAATGTTGCTTGGAACTAAAATTAAAATTGAAAAAAACAGTTTAAATTCCGACAATAGTTCATGATCTCTTTAGTTCTCTTTTCGGCGGATAACGGAAGACCCATTAAACTTAGTTGTCGAGAGATCATGTATACGAAAAAAATCGTGTAAAAACAGTATACTCCAAGAGGCAGTATGAATTCCAAAATAAAAAATTCAGGGGGGGCAATTTTCGATTGTCGTCACTGTGGATTCAAAAAAGAATTACCCGAAAAATATATTGGCCGGTCCTTAAAATGTCCAAACCCTGAGTGTCGTGAGCAGGTTACCATTGTTTCTTTTACAGCTCCAGTGGATAAACCCTTGTTCCGAGCGCGGCTTAGACGCCCGGTTTTGTTGGCTCTGGTGACGGTGGGGTTGTTTCTCTTCGGAGGACTTGGCTACTCCATGGTGACGGGGAAGATCAACTCCCTTTTTGCCGTGGGGATACCCTCGCGGATTTCCGATAAGCCCTTACCCCTTTCCTATGATTTTACGGAGCAGAAAAAGAAACAGGGTCGTTTTTCTGAAATTGCCAGGAAATTGGAACAGTCGCGGAGTCTGCGTGGCATGAATCTGCAGGGTCTGGATCTTTCGGCCCAGGATCTTCGCGAGGTTGATTTCCGTGAAGCCGATCTTTCTGAAGCCAATTTAAGTAAAGCGGATCTTGCCGGTGCCGATTTCCGGGGCGCCAATTTAAGTCGGGCCGATTTAAGTTTTGCCGATGTGAGTTCCGGCCGTTTTGAAGCCGCGATCATGCAGGAGACAAATCTGCAACGAGTCAGTGGCGAACGGGCGCAGATGCGGTCTGCCAATCTCCAGGGTGCTGATCTGCGCCGGTCTAATTTTGCCCATGCTGATGTGAGTGATGTGGTGTTCATTGGAGCGCTCCTGTCTGAGGCTGATTTCTCCAGCGTCAATGGTCAGGGGGCTGATTTTTCCAAGACGGATCTGTCCCGGACTAAATTCAGCGATGCTGTTCTAAAGAATATTTCCATGGTTGGAGCGGATTTGTCCACCACTCTGCTCGAACGAGCCGATCTGTCAGGGGCGGATATGACCGGGGTGGATCTCTCCAGGGCGTCGCTTGCCGGAGTCAACCTGTCCGGCGCGATACTGCAGGAGGCCCGGTTGTATAAGGCGGATCTCCATGGGGCGAATCTGGAAAAAACAAATTTCATCCTCGCTGATCTGAGCCAGGCGAATCTCCACAAGGCGCAGTGCCAGGATGCCGATTTCTCACGAGCCAATCTCCACGGCGCTGATCTGGGTGAAACCAATATTGCCCGGGGAATATTTCTCCAGGCCAATTTGACTAAAATTAATCTGTCAGGAAGTTATCTTGGCGGAGCTGATTTCAGCAAAGCCAATATCACGAATGGATCCATGGTCGGCGTAACCCTGACCGGGGCACGGCTGACGTCAGCCAACCTTACCAATATTAATTTACATAAGGCGGATCTCAGCGGCGGGGTGAACATGGTTGATGTTAACCTCACCAATGGTTTTTTGGAGATGGCGGATCTCTCTGGCGCTGATTTGCAGCGGGCCAATCTCACCCATGCCAATCTTGTGGAGGCGAATCTCACCAAGGTTACGTTCGCCAATGCATTTTTAAGTTCAGCCGATCTTTCCCGTTCCGATTTATCCCATGCCGACATGACCAATGTCGATTTAAAGGGTGCGAATCTCACGGGGGTCAATCTCACCTCGAGTCCTGAATTCTTCCTGAAGATGAAATCCAAGCTCTTTAATGATGTTTCAGTGGTTCGTTTTGATTTACGCAATGCAAATCTTGTTGGAGCCACACTCGTTTCAGCTGACCTGCACGGCGTTGATTTCTCCAATGCCGATCTGTCGAGAGCTGTCATGACAGGGGCAAATTTATCCGGGGCTGATCTGCGTTGGGCGAATCTTACCGATGCGGATTTAACAGAGGTCAATCTCGCCGGTGCGAATTTGAATGATGCTGATCTCAATCGCGCCAACCTGCAAGGGGTTGATCTCTCTGATACCCATGTTTCCGGGGTCAAGAATCTTGACAAGGCAAAGAATATGGATGTTGACGCCGGAATTCTGGAGCATTACAGCCAGTCCACTCGATCCGCACTGCAGGGCAAGACGTCTGCAGGCGTTGATATGCCCCAGGAATCTGCAGAGGATGAGGTTAAAATCTGGGGTTTACAGGTTGAGAAATTTGGTTTGATCACGGATCAATATGCCAAGGTGGATAATTTGAGTCATGAATTCAACGGTTTGACCGAGATTGAATCAACCTTGTTGCGTCACCAGATGTTTTCTCTTAATGATATCGGCATTCCCGGTGTCAGCGGCGAGCGGTGCGCGGTCTTATTCTTTGTCAATTTTATGCCGGCCAACGCCACGTTGCCGATTAAAATTGTCTGGCGCAATCCTGACGGTAAAATTGTTTCCACCCTGAAAACAGAATCCGCATATTGTCAGCGCATTGTCGCATCGCATACCTTTCCGACCGAAAAAAAGATGGTGTACGGTACGTGGAAGGTCCAGTTCTATCATGATAAACAGCAGATTGGCGAGCAGGATATTAAGGTGTTGTCTGCCAAAAGATATCGGACAAGGATGAAGGCGATGGGAGGCAAGGGGTAGTTGTTGCGGTTTAACTCGTGCTGGTCGGGTGCATAAAAAAAGGCGATCCTGGTTCAGGATCGCCTTTTTTTATGGATGCAGGTGAGAGTCGGAAAAGAAGAATGTTAAATTTCTTCAGAAAGAGCCATAACCATTGCACCTTTAGCTGTGGTGTTGAGCGGGTCTTCTGCCACCCTGACCTCTGAAATGGCAATGGGCAGATTCACCTTCTTCAACCCCTTCTCAAAGAGTTCTTTGAACCCTTTCGGCAGAACCGTTCCGCCGCTTAAGGCAATGGGGATGGCGGTATTGATATTGGGCATTTTATCACTGGATTTAAGCTCATGCTCCAACGCTTTCAGTAGAGTCGAAACGAGGTCCACATAATAAATATCAAGTGCCGTTTCAACTCGATCCTGTGGTGCGCGGGAGAGGTTTAAGGCCCCTTCTTTAATGGCCTTAATCTTGGTTGCCGGTTCTCCCACCGAGTTTCCAACCATATTGTCGATATAATCTCCACCTTTCTCGATGGAGAAATTGAGTACCGGAACCGATAAATAGGAGAGGCAGATGTTGCACATGCCGCCGCCCATGGAGATCCCCAGTCCTGTAAAGTTGTCATTGGACAATTCGCTCATAACGGTGGCAAGGCCTTCATTGATCGAGATTGGCCGATATCCCAGTGAGGAGAGGAACATTTTAAGGATGGACTCATGGTAAATAACCGAGTTTGAACTGTCGACGGGGCTGCCGGGCAGTGAAAAACAGACGATCTCATTATTGGTAACCGGGGCGAGCAGCGTCTTGATGATCGACTGGAGCACCGTGATCCCTTCCTCTTCCTTATTAGACAGAAGGCCTCGCCGCATGGTGCGGCGGGTGTTGGTGTTAAACATATTGGCAAAATTCTCGGCAGAGTAGCCGAGGATGTAAAACTGGCTGTTCTTTTCGAAAAAGGTGATGTCATTTTCAAGCAGAATTTTTTTGGTGAATTTGGAGTAGGGAATAGTGAAAAAGGCATTCAATTGATTGACCGTGCTGATATGCCGGCCGGCATTTTGGGCCATGACCACATGGCTGGTGCCGATATCGAGCCCCACAGGGCCACTGGGCTGCTCTGCGCTTTCACCAATCTCCTTTTCCCGTGAGATGACCGTTTTATGTGAGGCCTTCACCGCGGTATCAATGGTGCCGAGATCGTCGGAATCGTTGTGGTCTTCTTGGTCATCTATGTCTTGCATGGGGGGTATTCCTTCTCTTTGCAAAGAACTGTGGTGAGAAACAAACTGATTTGCGTGCATGTTTTTTGATTTTTTCAACTTAGCCATCTTTCACCTGCTGTGGTTATAGGTCCTCTATTGGTGAGAACGTTTTTCTTCCCCTGTGAAAATCATGGAGAAAATGGTACATTCAGCCTCTTTTAACTTTATGTCTGTCAATTGATTATAGGCAGATAGAAAGCACGTTTTCAAATTTTTTGAAATAAAAATGTAATTATTTAGCGATGTTCAAAGATTTCCTCACTTCGGAGGGGAGATTTTGGCCGGTCTGGAAAATGGTGATTTAGTGGTTTTTGATATTAAATATGATGATGCGTTACCCATTAACCATGAGCGGGCGCATATTATTCAGACCATTCAGGAGCATCAGGTTGTTATTATTGCCGGGGCAACAGGTTCGGGTAAAACAACGCAATTGCCGAAGATGTGTCTTGAGGCAGGTCTTGCCCGGGAAAAAATGATCGGCTGCACCCAGCCCCGTCGTATTGCCGCCACATCCATTGCTGCGCGCGTGGCACAGGAGCTTGGGGGGCTCGCATCCCTTGTCGGGTATAAGATCCGTTTCGGATCCAATATAACCCCGCAAACCCGTATTAAATTTATGACGGATGGTATTCTTCTCGCCGAGGCCCAGGGGGATCCCCTGCTTCGCGGTTATGATGTCATTATTATTGATGAGGCCCATGAGCGCAGCCTGAACATCGATTTTCTCCTGGGACTGTTGCAGAACATTATCAGGAGACGCCCTGATCTGAAGGTGATTATCACTTCGGCAACCATCGATACCGTAAAATTCTCCAAGGTGTTTCATGACGCCCCGGTCATTGAAGTTTCCGGGCGCACCTTTCCTGTTGATATCCGCTATGTCGATGACGCGGCTGAGGATGACTATGTTGAAGCGGCAGTGGCGCAGGCGTTATCCTTAATCCGCACCGACGGCCCTGGGGACATGCTGGTGTTCATGCCCACGGAGATGGATATCCGTGAATGTGTGGCGTTGTTTGAGAAGAAGGTGACCCATGGGGAGCTGCGTTCAGCCTGTGACGTCCTGCCCCTGTTCGGCCGTCTGGCGGGCAAGGCCCAGAATAGGGTTTTTCTCTCTTCGCCCCATATGAAGATTGTGGTCGCCACGAATGTGGCTGAAACCTCGCTCACGGTGCCGGGCATCAGGTATGTCGTGGATACGGGTCTTGCCCGGATATTAAGTTATAATGCCAGGGCCAAGACCACGAAGCTGCCGGTCACCCGTATCTCAAGGGCCAGCTGTGACCAGCGTGCCGGGCGTTGCGGCCGGGTGGGGCCGGGCATCTGTGTGCGGCTTTTTTCTGCGGATGACTACCGTGACCGGCCCGAATACACGCCGCCGGAGATCCTGCGCTCAAATCTTGCGGAGGTCATCCTGCGCATGACGCATCTGGGTCTGGGTGATCCTGCCAGGTTTCCCTTTGTCGATTCGCCCTCCTCTAGTGCCATCCAGGACGGGTACCAGCTTCTCGGTGAGCTGCAGGCTCTGCGCCGCAACCGGACTCTGACGAAATCCGGCATGGTCATGGCCCGGTTGCCCCTTGATCCCCGGCTGGCACGGATGATTTTAACGGCCCGTGATGAGGGTTGTTTGACGGAGATCATCATTATTGCCGCCGCGCTTTCCATTCAAGATCCTCGAGTTCGCCCGCCTGAGCAGCAGCAACAGGCGGATGAGGCACATCAGTCCTTTACCTCCAAGGTCTCTGATTTTGAAACCTATCTCAACCTCTGGTCGAAGTACCAGGAGGTGGGAGGGCCGTCCGGGAGCCAGAACAAGGCGCGTCATTACTGTAAGAAACATTTTCTGGCCTTTCAGCGTATGCGGGAATGGCAGGATATCCATCGCCAGATTGACCATATCCTCAAGCAGGAGCATGGGAGTAAGCGCACCCCGCTGCACTTTGTCAAAAATGACAATCCGGCTCCTCTCGATGCGGTTCACCGGGCCATTCTAAGCGGTAATCTTCGCCATATCGGCATGCGTAAGGACAAGAACTTTTATCTTGGCGCCTATCAGAAGGAACTCATGATTTTCCCCGGCTCCTGCGTGTTCGGCAAGGGTGGGGGGTGGATCATGGCCGGTGAACTGGTGGAAACATCACGCCTCTATGCCCGGACCGTGGCCACGATTAAACCGGAGTGGATTGAGCCGTTGGCCCATCATCTCTGCAAAAAGACGTACAGTTCCCCCTCCTGGCATAAGAAGCAGGGCATTGTCACGGTGAAGGAGCAGGTTTCGCTGTTCGGTCTGGTCATTGTTGCCGGGCGATTTGTGAATTTTGGCCCGCTGAACCCGCAGGAGGCGCGGGAGATCTTTATTCAATCCGCTCTCGTTGAAGGAGAACTCGGGGGGCAGTATTCCTTCCTGAGTAAGAATAAGGCGTTGCTCGCCCGCCTTGAGGAACTTGAGCACCGTACCCGAAAACGGGGTGTTGTCGTGGATGATATCCACCTCTTTGATTTCTATGACGCCCGTATTCCGGCCGATGTCTTTGACCGGGGGAGTCTGAATCGTCTGTTGAAACAGCAGGGCGGCGGCGATGTGCTTGTCATGGAGGAAAAGGATGTCTTAAGGGACTTGCCCGATTCAGCAACAATGGCGGATTTCCCCTCGGCACTGCAATGCGGGGAACTTACTTTTAAGCTGAAATATTGTTTTGACCCCGGCCGGAAGGGGGATGGCATCGGCGTGGTCATTCCTAAAAATCTGGCCGCCCACGCCCGGCGTGACATGTTTGACTGGCTGGTGCCGGGGCTCCTGCTGGAAAAAATCATTGTCCTGTTAAAGAGTCTGCCGAAATCCATAAGGCGGAATCTCGTGCCGATTCCCCAGTCGGCTCAGAAAATCATAACGCATCTCGTGCCCTATCAGTCCAACCTGTTCCGCCAGCTTGAGAAGGCCATTCACCGGGAGTTTAACCTTATTGTCCACCCATCCATGTGGAATACGGATAATCTCCCACCCCACCTGCAGATGCGTTATGAACTCACTGGTGACGCCCAGGTGGAAACCAGCCGTGACAGTGCCATACTCCATGAAGATCACGGGACCTTTCAGCTTGAAAACAGGCAGCTTGCCGATATCCGGAAGACGTATGAGAAGCAGGATGTGAGGCATACGGATTTTAAAAACCTCCCTGACCGTTTGCCGGTTCATGATGGGAAAAACAATCTGGTCGGCTTTGGTTACCCTGGTCTGCAGGTTGAGTCATCCGGCTCCGTTTCCCTGGTGATTTTCACGGATGTTGAAAAATGTAGAGCTGCGACAAGAACGGGTCTGCTCTCCCTCTATCGCACTCATTTTGTCAAGAACCTGACACCATTTAAAAAAGATTTTGGCCTGGTGCGCAGTCATTGGGCCTTGTACGAAGGGGTGTCGGGCCATGAAGAGATGAACGAGCAGATCTTCAACTATATTCTCACCGAGATCTTTGCATGCCGCGAGGGCATTATCCCAAGTGACACCGAGTTTGAATCGGTAGTCGCACGGGTGAAAACAAGGGGGGTGTATGTGCTGGGGCAGGAGCTGCTGGACCAGATTATCCGTTTACTCCAGGAGCGCAGGGCCACACTTGATATGATCAGCCGTGTTGAGGGCCAGAGTCAGGGCAAGGCCGGTTTTGGCGTAACTCTGGATGACTGTCGTGGCGTACGGGCAGAGGTGGCCCTGTTTTTTCCGGAAGATTTTCTCGGGAACATGACAAAACATAAGCTGATCAATATCCCCCGTTATCTCAAAGCCATGGTGCTCCGGCTTGAGCGGCGTATTCAGGATCCAGCCAAGGATAGAAAAAAGATGCAGGAAATGCAGCCCTTTATTGATTTGCTGGGCCAGGGAAAGAGGGAGACAGCCCTTTCACCAGAGGCCAGGTCCGGCCTTGATGAATTTCAGGGGATGATTGAAGAATTTAAAATATCTCTTTTTGCCCAGGAGCTGAAGACGGCCTTCCCGATATCCGCTCAGCGCCTGCAGAAGAAGTGGCAGGAGATACGGCTGCATCTCACTTAAGAAGGGGTGTGGGGGGCGGATTGGCGGGCGATGTCGTTGAACGGCGTGGCCGTTGCAGGGTTTCTTTCTTTGTCAGGATGAAGGTGAGGGTTTCGCCTCGGAGCTGTTCTGCCTGGGCTGTGAGTTCTTCACTGAGTGAGGCGAGCATGTTGGCTGCGTCGGCATTGCCATGGGCGACGATATCCAGTTGGCGCATGGCCTCAAGATTTTCTGTTAATTGTTCTTTCTGCTCAACACAGGAGCTGCGAATCGACTCAACCAGTTTTGAGGTCTCTTGAATCTGCGGGATCGTCTCAAGAATTTCATGTCCCGCCTGGGTGGCGATATTCATACTGGATTTAGCGAGAGTCCCGATCATGCTGGCCGCTGCTGAGGATCGTTCAGCGAGGGTTCGTACTTCCGAGGCCACGACACCAAACCCTTTCCCATATTTTCCAGCCCGTGCAGCTTCTATAGCGGCATTTAAGGCGAGGAGATTGGTCTGCCTGGATATCTCTTCAATGATGGCAACTTTTTCGGAAATTTTCTGCATGGCGCTGACGGTATTGATCACGGAATCGCCGCCCTTGGCAATATTGTCTGCTGCCCTTTGCGCGACGGTGGAGGTGGTGTCGGCATCCCGGGTATTCTCTGCCACGGTTCCTAAAATGACGTTTGCGGTTTCAATGATACTGGCAATGGTTGTCGCCTGCTCGTATGCCCCATGGGATATTTCCATGGACGATTCGTTCAAATGTTCACTGGAGCTTGATACCTCGTTGGCCGCTATCTGGATATCCTGAATAATCGTGCTCACATTCTCCTGCATCCTTTTCAACTTGCTGAGAACACGTGATAATTCGTCATTTGATCCTGTTGTGACAGGGATGTTATGGGTGAGGTCACCGAGGGATAACTTGTCGGCAACCGT
>JBFFNY010000042.1:0-9716 GCA_041562955.1 Desulfurivibrionaceae bacterium
CCGGACTGTTCGGCACGGTTTCAGGAAACAGGCCGGGATTGGCCCTGGTAAAGCCGCTGGCAACCATATCCCGGTAAAACAGCACGGATTGCGAGGTTGAGCCAAAGGCGGTGCCGAGAATTACACCGCACCGCTCATTCTTCTCACCAAGGCCGGCATCATGGAGAGTGAGCCCTGCAGCGGCAACCGCCATGCGCGACAGCCTGGACATTTTCCGCCGCTTCAGGGGGGAGACAAAACCGGCCAGGACATCTGAAAAGTCTGGCAGTCCACCGAAACAGACCTCGTGCTCCAGCCGGCCAAGGCATGCCGCGCCGGTGAATTCAGGCGGGTGCACAAGGGCTTGCAGCAGCGCTTTTGCGTTCAGACCGCAGGGGCTCAGACATCCTGTGCCGGAGATATACACATTACTCGTCATGGGTGACCGGTCCCTTAGAGAAAACAACACTGACATTGTTTCCGCCAAAGGCGAGAACATTGTTCATCACGTGGTTGACACTACTCTGTGTCCTCGACACGCACGGCAGGTAATTGAGATCACAATCCGGATCCGGCGTTTTCAGGGACGCGGTGGGAGGACAGTGACCATGGTGCAGGGCCAGGACGCTGAAAACCGATTCAATGGCACCGGCAGCACCGAGACAATGGCCTGTCATGGATTTTGTCGAGGAAAGGAGAAGGTCTGGAGCATGATCACCGAAAACACCCTTTACGCCGTTGGTTTCCGCCACATCGTTATGCCGGGTCCCGGTACCATGCATATTGATATAACCGATATCACCGGGCTGAAGAGAGGCCTGGTGCAAGGCCTGGGTCATGGCCTCCTGAGCCCCCCTGCCGTCAGGATGGGGCGCGGTCATGTGATAACTGTCCGAACTCAGACCCCAGCCGCTGACTTCACAGTATATCTTCGCACCGCGGGCCTGTGCATGGTCATAATCCTCGAGGATGAGACACCCTGCTCCCTCACCGAGGAAAATACCGGACCGATTCAGATCAAAGGGCTGACATAGTTCAGGGGCAATGGAACGCAAGGCATGAAAGCCGCCATAGGTGAGCCGACTCAACCCTTCACCGCCGACGACAACAGCCGCCTTGACTCTCCTGTTGCGGATATGATCAAAACCAAGGCCAAGGGAGGTCAAACTGGACGAACAGGCCGTGGCCACGGACAGCCGTGAACCGGTAATACCGTATTGTGCGGCAAGGGAATCAGCAAGGGATGAGGCCGGATAACTGTGCAGTTTCCGGGCTGAAGAGTGGTTCTTTCCCCCATCGCGCTGTACCAGCCAGTCCTCGGCCTCGAGCATTCCCGCAGCACCGACACCGGCAAAGAGACCAATGTCAGCGGGGCTATAATCAGAACAGGTAAAAAGAGTGCTGTCCGTGATGGCTTCATGCGCCGCAACATGGGCTAATTGTTCATGCCGGGAAAGAGGGGTGGGGCCCGGAGGAAAATCAGCAGCGGCAACCTCACCACCAATGCGGTTGACAAAGTCATGAAAACCAGGGAGAGAAATCGTCTGAAAACAGGTATCGCCGGCCAGCAGTCGCGGCCAGACCTTATTGACGCCTTTGCCCAGACAACAGATAATACCGAGGCCAGTCACTACAACTTTTGACATATCTATTTAATTCTCGTAATTCACGGCGACCGCTTGCGGTAAAGGTTCGGCGCAGCAGTTCACCTGTAAAATAAAAAACAATCCGAAAGGTATCCACCCACGGTCTGTAAAACGATTTATGCTCCAGATCTTCAGGATAGATGACAGTGATGGGAGCAAAACCGATACGTAGTAGATTCATGGACGAACGGACCAGGACCTCGCTTTCAGAGACGTAGCGGTCTAGCTTTAACTCACTGAACATTTTTTTGCACGTTTCCATCCGAAAAAGTCGAAAACCACATTGGGCATCAAAGATCTTCTGATGACAAAAAAGCCCGGCCCCGAGACTCGACCCCCAGTTACCGAAGCGCCGGGGTGGCGGCATATCCGTCTGATCGTGCATGCGATCACCGATGAGGACATCAAGCTGTGCCGCATGCAGGATATCAATCAAACCGGGCAGATCAGCGACAGCATGCTGCAGATCAGAATCCATGGCGACCACCAGTTCAAACTGGTGGTCCATGGCCCAAGCAAAGCCGGAGCGCAGGGCCCTGCCCTTGCCGTAATTTTCAGGATGGGTGATCAGCCCAACCCGGTCCCCCACATATTGACGCGCGACTTCCCCGGTCCCATCAGTTGAACCGTCATTGATAACCAGGATGGAATGACCATAGGGACGTAACTGGTCAATGAGTTCACCCAGGGTGTACTCGACATTATAGGCCGGAAGCAAAATACAGGTTTTCATCAATAATCAGGCCTGCACCCTGTCAACATTGAAAAAATCATGGAGCGCTGCCATTTTTTCAGACAATTCACCATCAAAATAAAAGACCATGAACCCCTTATTGTTCAGGAGCACCTGGGTTGACTCGCCATCCATGACAACCTTACCCGTTTTTTTACTGCGTATGGTGAAACCGAACACGAGTTTTGCCGTGGCCTGAGGTATAAGACGAAGCTGCACAATTAAGACCTCATTGAACGCGGCCGACGACCTGAAATTACTCTCAAGCTTGACAATAGGCGCGGTATACCCGATCCCGGAAAGAAGTGCGGGCAGTAGCCCGACCTCATCCAGCAATGCGGCACGGGCAACTTCAACGTAGTTGAAATAATTGGCATAATAGACAATACCCCACTGGTCAACCTCATTAAACCGTACCCTTACTTCCGTCTCAAAAACTTTCATAACCGTTGCCTGGAAATATAAAAGACCCTGGCTGTATGGCACAGCCAAGGTCTCGTTACACACCTCATGGAAAAGGAGAACACGCTTTTAATCAGGCCTGTTTTGCAGTGATAAATGCTGCCAATGCCGCGATGGAGGCAAAGGCCTGACGGCCGACCTCTTCATCTTCAATCTGAATGCCGTACTGCTGTTCTATATGAACGACGAGCTCCAACGCATCCACTGAATCGAGACCAAGCCCTTCATCTCCAAAGAGCGGCTCATCATCTTTAATCTCCTGGGGATCGAAATCTTCAATCCGCAGGGCCGTTACAACCAGTTGTTTCAATTCATCTATTAAAGCGCGGTCAACCATTATATCTCCTTCTAGCGTCCAGTCTTAGCAATATCAATCCGCTCTTCAAGAACCGTCGTGACTCGAACCGCCATAACCTGCATGATATGATTTATCATGGCCATGGAGTCGCCGCCAAAACCACCGGCAGAAGCAGAATCTCGACCATAGATTTTGAGCGATGGATTGTCTTTTCCAGGTTCATACACCTCGACCACCACCGTGGCAACAGCTTTTCCAGCACCCATTCCAACCCAGTAACGGGCCGCACGGCTTCCGGGATTACATTCAACCACAGCGGTCTTGACCAGTAAGGTCTTGCCGGTTGCTTTCAGTTTTAAATCCAGATTGGCATTGAACGATCCTGCAAACCCTTTGACATAGGGTTCATGAACGAAATTCGGATTGACGGGAAGATATTGATCAGAAGGCCCTTCAACATGAACGGACTGATACTCGCCCAGTTGCGCGTTGGGATCCTGCCAGAACAAGGTATTGCGGGCTGCCTTGGTCATTCCCCGGATATAGACCTTGTGATCAAATTGATTTGCGGAGAAATCAGATAATTTTGCAACCTGACCCGGTGCTAACACCGCTCCACCATCGGATCGAGAACCGCCGCAACCATTCAGAGCAAGGACTGCGGACATTATAAGCAATACATACAAGATATTCTTCATTGAACTCTCCTCCAATAAATTTAAACTGAATCATTCACCGCATTAACAATAAAAGAACCTGATTAACATATTTGATAGATGTATTCAGGTAAAGAGTTTTTGAAGAGATTTCAGCACTTACCCTCAAAAAAATATATAAATGGCCTGGAGAAACGGAGAAGCCCCGGCCCCAGGTATCCGACGCCCCTAACGGACAAACCGTCAGGCTTAAATTTTATATATTTCAACCCTCTTATTATGATATTTTAAATGCAGCAGAATTATTTGCAGCGTTTCCGGCAACGGCTCCATAACTCCAACAGGCTTAATCCATGGGACAATGCACCTCATCAACCCTTACAGTAAAAAAAGTATGCCGTGGAGCCCTGTTATCTTTCGCCCTGTTCATATCAGGTCTGCTTGCAGGATGTGACAACGATACTCAGGAAACGTACCGGCCGCAATTCAGCCAAAAATCGCCAAAGGTCGTTGCTGAATACATCCTCGGTGTCCACCCGCTGCATAACCCGGAACGGCTGCATGAAATTTTCAGCCCGATTGCAGCCTATCTCAGCGCAGAGATCCCGGGGACTGTTTTTCGGATTGAGGCCTCTCGCAACTACGCCGCCTATGACAAGAAACTTTATGCGGGACTCTTTCATTTTGCTCTACCCAACCCCTATCAAACCGTTAACTCCTTAAAACATGGGTATCATGTTTTTGGCAAGATGGGGGATGATGAAAATTTTCGAGGAATCATTCTCGTACGTAAGGATTCCGGAATCAGACAAGTTTCTGATATCAAAGGTAAAAGTGTCAGTTTCCCGGCTCCCACAGCACTCGCCGCCACCATGATGCCCCAGTTTTATATGCAGCAGCATGGTCTTGATGTCATGCAGGATATCGACATTCAATATGTCGGATCCCAGGAATCCTCTATCATGCATGTCTTCTTAGGTCATGTTGCAGCAGGGGCCACCTGGCCGCCCCCATGGCGAGCCCTTGCCAAGGAGAGACCGGAACTTGCTGAAACCCTTGAGGTACGATGGTCAACCCCTCACCTGCCGAATAACAGTCTGGTTGTTCGAGATGACATCCCGGCCGGAATAACGGCCCAGGTTGCCAAGATCTTGTTTTCCCTGCACACCCATGCACAGGGGAGAGAATGGCTTAACCGCATGGAACTCTCGCGATTTGAAGAGGCAGATAATGACACCTATGCACCGGTTTTAGAATTCCTGGCGCAATTCAATTCCGAGGTCCGGCCCATTGATTATTAATTTATCAGTCCAAACCTATGCTTAAACGTATCACCAGAATATGGGATTGCTCCCTTTGCCGCCAGTTGATCTTGGGCATTGCCTTGGTGCATGCCATTCTCATGACCATCTTTGTATTCGACCTGGTCATCCGGCAAAGGAATTTTCTGCAGGAGCAAAGCATCAGCAATACCCTCAGTCTCACCCAAACCCTCGCTGGTAACGCGGTGTCCTGGGTCCTGGCCCGTGATGTGATCGGCCTTGAAGAGGTCATACAATCTCAGTCACAATTTCCAGATCTACAGTATGCCATGATTCTTTCCCCAAACGGCGAGGTCATCGGCCACAATGACCGGACAAAGGTCGGTCTGTATATAGATGATCCAGTCAGCAGCACATTGCTTAAGGCTGAACCGGTCCCGCAATATCTTGTCCTGAATCAGGACCTCATTGATATCTCCAGTCCCATACTCGCCAATGACCAGCTCATCGGCTGGGCCAGGGTGGGCATCTCACAGGATAAGATTAACGCCGGACTCAAGGACATTATCCGCGATGGAATCGGCTATACCATTTTTGCCATTGTCGTTGGTTCAATTTTCGCCTTGCTCATGGCCCGCTCCCTCACCCGCGGGATTCAACATCTTGTGGTGGTCGCCGACAAAATACATCAGGGCGATGAAACCGTGCGCTCCACCCTGAAGCGTAAGGACGAAATCGGCCAGCTGAGCGACACCGTCAATATGATGATTGACACGCTCATTGATCAGAAGAATATCACCTTGAAAGTCCAACAGGATCAGCAGCTGACTCTGGCTGAATACGGTCAGATCGTCGAACAGTTAAAACTTGTCATCAACGGCGCCAACCTCGGGACCTGGGACTGGCAGGTCAACTCCGGCGCTGTGATGTTCAATTCCCGCTGGGCCGAGATCATCGGCTATGACATAGAATCAATCCCGCCTCATATCTCATCATGGGAAAATTTTCTTCACCCGGATGAGAGCAAGGACGTCAAACGATGCCTCACCAGCCACCTGGAGGGGATCACATCCGTGTACATGACGGAACATCGTCTTCGTCATAAATCAGGCCAATGGGTTTGGGTCCTAGCTGTGGGCAAGGTGCTTGAACGCGACCAGACGGGCAAACCTACACGGGTCGTGGGTATTCATATGGATATCACCAGGAGTAAAGAACTGGAATACCAACTCATGAAAGCCAGGGATATCGCGGAATCAGCCAATCGGGCAAAATCTGTTTTCCTCGCCAATATGAGTCATGAACTCCGCACACCATTAAATGCCATTCTCGGCTATGCCGAGATCTTCACCAATGACAGTTCCCTGACCGCGGAACAGCAGAGGAAGATGAAAACCATCCGCCAGTCAGGAGATCATCTCTTATTATTGATCAACGATATCCTTGACGTCTCAAAGATCGAGGAAGACAAGATGGCGCTCGTCACAACCCCGATCAACCTCCAAAATTTCATAGGTGATATCTGCAATATCATTCAAATCAAAGCCGACCTGAAAGACATTGCCTTCAACTATGTACCAGCAGAACCATTACCCCGTGTGATCGAGGTCGACGAACTGCGTTTGCGCCAGGTCCTGCTCAACCTGCTCGCGAATTCCATAAAATTCACAAGCCATGGGTATTGCACCCTGAGCATCTCCGGAGCCCCATTCCCGGACAACAGAGTAAATCTCACCTTCATTGTCGATGACAGCGGCGTAGGGGTGGCACCTGAGCTGCAGGGAAAAGTATTCAAGCCCTTTCATCAGGCCGGTGAACGACTCAAGTACTCAGAGGGATCCGGGCTGGGACTCACCATCAGCCAAAAGCTCATTCAACTCATGGGCGGGGAGTTAACCCTGCAAAGTCCACTGAATCAGCACCCGTTGGACAAAGAAGGGGTCGGCTGCCGATTTACCTTTACCATCGAGGTGCCGACCCTGTCAGAATCGACGATTCACCCTGCTCAGGCACAGTCCGTAACAGGCTATGATCTCGGGCAAAAAGACGATGGGCTGAAACGGATATTGATTGTTGACGATGATCCTGCAAACCGTGCCGTTCTCAGAGACACCCTGGAACCCCTTGGATTTCTTACCCAGGAGGCTGAGGATGGTTCAACCATCGTCAACGACTGCCTGAGGCATGAACCGGACCTCATCCTTATGGACCTGCAAATGCCGCGAGTCGATGGTTTTGCAGCCCTGGCCCTACTCAAAGCGCACCCGGACTGTCAGCACCTGCCCGTCATTGCCGTGACCGCGGCAGCATCTGCAGGCCGCCATCTTCACAAGCAATGTCTTGACCAGGGTTTTGATGATTTTTTCACTAAACCTTTCTCCACCACAGCATTGCTCGAAGCCATGGCGCACCTCCTCAATATTACCCTGCATTATGTTCCATCCCCTCAACCACATCAGGCAGACCGTACTCAGGATATCACTCCTCCTTCACAGGAGGTGCTGCGCGCCCTGATCGCCATGACCCAGACCGGTGACATCACCAGTATCAAGAACCTGCTTCACGTCCTGGCGGGGGAACCCTCCGGAAACGGCCAGGCGTTTATGACACATCTTGAAGAACTTGTTCATGACCTGAAGCTGATGGAGATTGAACAGTTTGTTTCCCGCTACATACAAGAATAGCTGTGTATTCTCGAGTATTCCCCCTTTCATCAGACCGCAAGTCCTCATGCAGATTCACCCAACACCTTTAATTTCTCTGGTTTTATTGATAAAACTTCCTGTTTTCAACAGGGAGCCGAAATAGCCGTTTACAGACATGGCAAAAGAGACTAAAAAAAAACCCTCACCTTGAGACTGCAACCCTTTAATCAAACATCAAACTCGTTGCTTTCATTCAGGATAACGGGAACTTTTCCAATTATGCATATTCTCTTTGTCGTTCCGGGTTGGCCCAAGGGCAGTTTCTGGGACGTTCTTTTTTTCAAATTTCCTCCACTCTCCCTCGCCACTCTGGCCGGCCTGACACCGGAGGGCCATACCATCACCTATGTAGATGAATCCATCTCAACACTGGATGAATCCATTACCCCTGATCTTGTCGCCATTACGGCCATGACCCCCCTGGCCCCGCGCGGTTACGAGATTGCCGACCTGTTCCGCAAGCGGGGGATCAAGGTTGTCATGGGCGGTATCCATGTCTCAAACATGCCGGAGGAGGCCGCAGCCCATGTCGATTCAGTCATTATCGGCGAGGCGGACGAATTATGGCCCCGCATCGTAACCGATGCCGGGAACAACAACCTGCAGCCGACCTACCGTCAGGATGCATACACCCGGATGGAGGTTATCCCCACGGCCAACCGGAGTTTATATCCGAAGAAAAAATACTTTTTCGAGAATATGATCCAGACCACCAGGGGATGTCCGTATAAATGTGAATTCTGCACAGTGACCTCTTTTTTCGGCGGGACATACCGGCCGCGGCCGGTTGAACGGGTCATTGCTGAAGTCAAGAGTCTGGCCCGGCAGCCGGGGTATATCTTCTTTGTCGATGATAATTTCATCGCCCATCCGCAGCACACCGACGCCCTCCTGAGTGAATTAAAGAATCAGCGTCTGCGCTGGGTCTGTCAGGCCCCTCTGCCCATTGCCAGGAATGAACCCCTGCTCCAGAAGATGGCGGAGGCGGGATGCCACGGCATCTTCATCGGTTTTGAAAGTTTAAACAGTAAAAACATCGAAGTCATGGGCAAGAAGCAGAATGCGGTTGAGTTTTATGAAGAGGCCATTTCCCGCATCCACGCCAAGGGCATAGGGGTGTATGGTTCCTTTGTCTTCGGCTACGACCACGATACCCCGGCCGTCTTTGATCAATATTTGAATTTTGCCAACAAGACCGGGATCGACGGGGCCTTTCTGCCGGTCCTCACCCCGTTTCCGGGAACCCGTATCCACGACCGGCTGGCCAAAGAGGGACGCATTCTCTCCCGGGACTGGAGGCTCTATGACATGGCCACGGTGGTCTACCAGCCCAAGTCCATGTCTGTCAAAGAACTGCAGGAGGGGTTCTGGCAGGTGAATAAGGGGTTCTATTCCATGAACTCGACCCTGCGCAGGCTCTTTCGGCTCTCTTCACTCAAGAGGCGTTCCAATATCATCTTCATGCCCATGAACTTCGGCCATGTTCCGGCCATCAGAAAGGCGTATAAACGGTTTAAGGCGGTTTCCGCCGACCTGCCCTGTGGTCAGCTCTAATGGATATTGGCATCGCTGAAATACTACGGGTCCTGCCCCATCGGCCCCCCTTCCTGTTCATTGACCGGGTTACGGCCATTGTTCCGGGTGCGTCCGGGACCGGGCAGAAGCTCATCACCGCCAACGACCCGTTTCTGACCGGCAACAGCTTTGTCTTTCCCAATTGTTTTTTTATCGAGATCATGGCCCAGACCTGTGCCATGATCTGTGCGGCCGGTGCTGCCGATCAGACCCAGCTGGGTCAGGGGTATTTAGCGGGTTTTGACCTTGAGTGTGCAGGTGACGCCCAGCCGGGTGATCTTCTTGAGGCCCAAGTCACCATCATGAAAATATGGGGGACCCTTATTCTGGCCTCCGGAACCATTGCGGTTGCCGGCCGCGAGCTCGGCCGGGGACGTTTCACCATCGGCTTAACCGAACC
>JBFFNY010000043.1:0-9313 GCA_041562955.1 Desulfurivibrionaceae bacterium
CCTCCATGGACATCATTGCCATGTGTAACCATTGCGACAACCCTCCCTGTGTCCGTGCCTGTCCTACCCAGGCGACATTCAAGAACGCAGACGGTGCCATTATGATGGATTTCCATCGCTGCATCGGTTGTCGTTTCTGTATGGCTGCCTGTCCGTACGGCGCACGTTCGTTTAACTGGCGTTCACCGCGTGGTGTTGACAAAGAAGGTCATCCTTTTATTGAGAAGATGAACCCTCTGTTTCCATCCAGAATGCGTGGTGTTGTGGAAAAATGCTCCCTCTGTTCATGGCGAACAAAGAAGGGCCTTGATCCACTCTGTGTTGAGGAAGCCAATAAGGTCGCGGCAGATGCCATGATCTTCGGCGATTTGAATGAGAAAGACTCTAAGATTGCAAAACTCTTACGGTCCAAGTTCACCATTCAACGGAAGCCCGCTTTGGGTACAAAACCGTCAATCTTCTACATCATCTGAGGTAAATCATCATGGTGAATAAAGTATTGAAAGGAAACGGACTGTACTGGGGATGGCTTTCTCTGTTGCTCATGATTATGGGCGCAGGCGCTGTTTCCTATCTGGTCCAATTTAATTATGGTCTGGGCGCCACCGGTATGAGCCGGGACGTAACCTGGGGTATCTATATCTCCCAGTTTACCTTCCTGGTCGGTGTGGCGGCTGGTGGTCTGATGCTGGTCTTGCCGTATTACCTGCACGACTACAAGGCCTTTGGTCGAATCACCATTTTGGGTGAGTTCATGGCCATTGCCGCAATTGTTATGTGTCTGATGTTTATTATCGCTGACCTTGGGCAACCAATGCGTGCGACCAATGTCATCCTGCACCCATCCCCTAACTCCATGCTGTTCTATGACATGATCGTTTTAAACGGTTACCTGTTCCTGAACGTGCTGTGTGGTGCGGTGGTGCTTCACTCTGAATACAAGGGAATTAAATATCCGGGCTGGATCAAGCCGTTTATTTACCTTTCTATTCCATGGGCGATCTCCATCCACACCGTTACCGCCTTCCTGTATGCCGGTCTTCCAGGACGTCATTTCTGGCTGACTGCAGTGCTCGCTCCCCGCTTTCTCGCTTCGGCGTTTGCAGCAGGACCTTCACTGCTCTTGATCATTGCCTTGATCATGCAACATACCGCGGGCTTTAACGTTGGCCGTAAGGCCAAGGATAAACTGGTAACCATTATTGGTTATGCCGCTATTCTCAACTTCTTCCTTGTTGGTTGTGAGCTTTTTACTGGCTACTACTCCAACATGCCGGGCCACATGCATACCCTGGACTACCTGTTCTTCGGACTGGTAGACCATTCCACCGGTATCATGCATAACAACCTGGTGCCATTTATGCGCGCCTTCGTTGTGATGGGTATTGTCGGTATTGGACTGCTCTTTGCCGCACGCAAAGCAAAATCCGATGCCATGCTTGCCACTGCCTGCATCCTGATCTTTGTCGGTTTCTGGATTGATAAGGGTCTTGGTCTTGTACTGGGTGGTTTTGTTCCTACTCCTATGGAGCGGGTAACAGAGTATGTGCCAACGGTTGTTGAGATTGGTGTTGCTCTCGGCGTCTGGGCCACAGGCTTTTTCGTCCTCACCCTGCTGTACAAAATGGTTGTTGCGGTTAAACGTCGTTCCGAGGATCTTCTGGAAATCGAATAACCGAACTGCCTCATCACTGGTCTTCTGACCAGTAATGATCATAAAAGCCGAATCTCGTTGTCCGAGATTCGGCTTTTTTTATGTGTTATGCCATCGTGTTCTCATTCCCCATGCAGAACCGCAATGGGCTCATCCTCTGACGGGAAGAGAATGAGCCCATACGTTGTTTCAGAAATCGCGCCCATCAAAAATGATGCCAGAGCCAGACTTCACCAAACCTTAACACGAGCCTCACTAAACCATAAAACATCACCTCTATAGTGCCAGAATCGAAAATTCAAGATTGGAGAAACCGGGACGGCATCCTTGCCATGGTCAACCGCCCTTACTGAACCAACGCATCTATTCTGTTTGTATTGAGGTACAATCCATGTCAGTCAGTTTAAAAATCAAACTCGGCGGCGTCTTTACTGCCACGATCATTGTCGCGCTGTTAAGTGAAGCCATGCTGGCTGACATCTCCACCCGGTCACAGGAGAATATCGCCCAGGTCGCAAGCCACAGCAGCAGCACCATTCACCGCGGCGTGGAACGTTCCCTGCAAGAGACACAGACGAAAAACAGTGCATCCTTTGGACTGATCCATGCTGTTTCCGATATGCAATCCGCCTTTCTCCTGCAGATGGTTGCATGGAAAAATTATCTGGTCCGCGGCCATTTCGATGACATGCGCTCCAGATACGAAAAGGATATGGTTGCAGGTGACGCGCATATTCTGGCCCTGGAGCAGCAGGTTCGTGCACAAATCCTGACCAACCCGGAGGCCTTGAATCTCCTCGATCAGGCCATGGAGGAGTACGCCTACCTCAAAAAACAGATTGCCCTCGGCAAGTCCATGATTGAATTTGCCGACAGTTACGATGAGGGCATCCGCGCAGCGGATCAATATACCGGAGACAAGGGCATTTCCACCATCGGCTACCTCAAGGAACTCACTCGCGTCATCTCAGCACGGTCGCTGAGCATGACTCAGGTAACAGCTGCCAGCAATCTTCAGGACATCAACACCATCATCAGCCAAAGCGAGACAGAGATGGCAGCAGTCCGCCATGAGGCCCGTTCCCAGAGCAGCACGGTCATCGTCGGGGCATCCCTGACCTTATTAGCAACCTTTGCCTTGGCCCTTTTCTTCTTGATCCGTCGCGTTATCGGGCCGATACATCTCATCGGCCGCACCCTTGCGGATGGCGGTCATCGTCTGGCACAGACGTCAAACTCGGTGGCTCACTCAAGCCATACCCTAGCACATGGCGCCTCGTCCCAAGCCTGTGCGGTGGAACAGACCAGCGCCTCACTTGAAGAAATAAGCGCCATGACACGCAAAAATGCCGAAAATGCCGGGCTGGTGGATACAAAAATGACGGCGGCAAGTGAGGTGGTGCAGAGGGCGGGGCAGACCATGGATGAGCTTACTCATTCCATGCAGGAAATTTCCCAGGCCAGCAAGGAAACCTCATCCATCATCAAAACCATTGACGATATAGCCTTTCAGACCAATATTCTGGCCTTGAATGCCGCAGTGGAGGCTGCCCGAGCCGGCGGTGAGGCCGGAGCCGGTTTTGCCGTTGTGGCCGAAGAGGTGCGCCGTCTCGCTCAGCGCTCTGCCGCTGCCGCCAAGAACACCGAGAGCATGATTGCCCGGACCATCAACAAGACCCAGAAAGGTTCACAACTGGTACAAGAGACGCATCAAGCCGTGACAGAAATTCACCATACCACCACTGAGGTGACCGGCCTGATCAGTGAGATCGCCAAGGCCTCGGATGAGCAGGTAAAGGGGTTTCAGCAAATCAACGCCGCCCTTCTGGATATTGACAACATTACCCAGGAAAACTCAGCCCATGCCGATCAGTCCGCCATGAACGCAGACCATTTGGAGCACGAGTCCAAACAACTCAAACAGGTGGTGGACAGCCTCATTGTTCTCATTGCAGGAACCAGTCCCAAGCCATCCCGGCCCGACACCGACCAGCAATGGAGCCAGACGGGCAACACCAACGAAACCTTAGCCTGTGTGCTGCAGTAATCATGGGTTGGCAGACCAGGTGCACCAGCCGGGCTCAGAACTGACCGGCCCGAACAAAACCTGAAACACTCCGGGGTTAAAACGTCGATCACTTAAAAAAAGGAGCTGACACTGCCAAGAGTGTTTCAAATTGCAGGGCAGAACGTGATAGGATGAAAGGGTAACAGGTATCGTCTCTTTCCATTATCCCCTTTACAAGGTGAATACCATGCCCTTACGAGAATTCCCAAAGGCCATAATAGAATTTGCTGTTCAGGTCTACGAGCGGCCCATAGATGAGACCCGGTTCTATGAAACCCATATTGCCTTCACCGGGACACCGCAAAAACATTTTTTTGATCCGGAAAAAGTCGTGCTGGTTGTTGACCCCTTCAGCTTCAACACCAGCTATTACGAGTTCTACACCCGCGACATCTCCTTTGTGGAGGAATTACAGACCACCGTCAACAGTGCGGGACAGGCCATCACCATCGTCCGGCTCTGGGTAAAAAAACAGGCCATCGGGGTGCATTCCACCCCATTTGTTGTGGCGGATACCCGGCTCAGATAAGGCGTGCGGCCAGGCCGTGGGCCCTATCGACGCCGCGTCAGCCCGCAATCTCAACGCCGCTTTCGTCCAGGGTGATGAGTCTCTTCCTGTAGAGCGCGCCCAATGCCTTTTTGAACACCTTTTTACTGACCCCGAACATCGCGTAAATTTCCTCGGGCTTACTTTTATCGGTGAGTGAAATCCTGTTGCCGTTGTCTTTTATGGTTTTCAGAATGGCCTGGGCAATGTCATCGATGCCCTTGGCCCCCGGCTTCTGCAGGATGAGGTCAATTTTGAAATCATCGCGTATTTTTTTCACATACCCCTTCAGCTCCTGCCCGACCGAAAGCGGCTTAAACACTTCATTTTTATACACCATACCCTCATGAGCCTGATTGACCACGGCCCAGTACCCCAGCGCCGACTCACCCCAGATAATAAGATCCACCTCTTCGCCCTCTTTATAGCCGGGTTTCTGCAGCCCGAGAAATTGTTCGAGCTTTGAGGACGCGGTGATCCGGTGTGTCTTTTCACTTAAGAACACATAGACCACATAGGATTTGCCCTCCACCATCCGGTCCTGCTGTTCACTTTTGGGCACCAGCAGATCCTTCTCCAGTCCCCAGGCCAGAAAGGAGCCGGCGTCGGTATTGACCACCACCCGCAATTTGGCGAACTGGCCTACAGTGGCAAAGGGCTTGCGGGTGGTGGCGCGCAGATGATCTTCACGGTCGGAATAGACAAAGACCTCAAGACCATCGCCAATATTGCAATTGTCCGGCAGATCCTTTTTCAACAGGAGAATATCGCCCAGATCTCCGCCATCAAGATGGACCCCGTAGGGCTGTATCGTTTTAACCGTTAATGTGCTGATTGTACCAATGGCTGCCATTGTCATTCCTTTATAATGGGTGTCCCGTTCGCGTTGCGGCATCCATCATCCTGCCCAACGTAACCTTGTCTTGCGCCAAGGGGTTCTTCTCATCCTGTTCATCAGGTGCGACTATACCCTATTCCCAACCGTTATGGATGGCTAATATTTTTTATTGAACGTCTGAGCCAGCATGGTACATAGGAGGATATGCATGATTTGATATCTTACATACGTGAGGCGCTGTAATCCATGGCTGAAATAATCCCGCCGGATATCCAACAGGATCTGGAACAGGCATCCCTCTTGCACCAACGCACCTCTGCTGATTACCAGAAATGTCTGGAGTTCAACAAATTAATGGCAGACATTCTCGCCCGTCTGGAAGATGCAGGCTGTACGAAAACCGCCGACCGGGTTATGTCCATCCTCCTCGACTGCAACCCGCGGGAAGGGGCGCACTGCGACCACTCCACCCGCATTGGCGAAAAAATGAAAAAGTTCTAAAGGGGTCCTCCCACAAGGGGTATCCCCCCAGTCCCCCCTCAGCGCCTGCAGTTCTTCAACCCCGCGGCCGATTCCTGTTCCAGCAGGGAGAGCAGCTCGGGGGAGTTGAATAATTTCTCACAGAGTTCACATTTGCGGTACTGGACAATTTCCCGCGCCGTAAAACCGGCAAAAGAGGCCAGCGCACTGATTCCCACGGTGCGGATGTAGTTATACAATGTATTGGTCTCACTCCAGGTAAACAGCTCGTCAAAGGGTGAGTCCCCGGCATTGCCAAGGTGGAAGAAATTGGTCCTGGTGAAATGGCTGCCGGCATCACAGCAGGCAAACAGGTCCAGATTGGGCGCCAGATACGGATTCATCGGGCAGCAGTTCGGCTGATAATCGGTCCGCAGGACCGGACGTTCAAACCCCTTGGCCCGTCCGGCAAAAATGACCGGTTCAGGAAAGAACCGCAGCTTGTGATCCCGGAGGAACTGTTCATACGCATCATCCGCTGTAGAAAAATCCGTTACAAAGGAGATGAAATAATCCAAGCCGTTGCGCCTGCAGCTCTCGGCCCCATTAACGACATTCTGGCGCGGCACATTTTTCTGATGCCAGCGGCTATAACTCAGACGCAGCTGTGACAGTCCCCTCCGCTTCAGGAAGACGATGGTGGAGTCGGCACGATCCGGGGTTTTGGCCCAGAAACTATTGGTGACCACCCGGGTGTAGAGACCAAGGTCATGACATAACCCCAGCAGTTCACCCAGATCATCCATATACAGCAGCGGCTCACCCGCCGTGAAACTTATGCCCTGCACCCGGGCCTCTGCCAGCTCAGCTATAAGTTCTTTGGCCCGGCCAAGCTCCATCTTCTCAGGTTCACCACCATCAGCGGCAACACAATGGTCACATTTTATATTACAGCGGGTTGAATAGCCGAAGGCCAGTGTTCTCATCATGCTATGACTCAACAGTCAACACCTGAGCCCAAAGTCCGTCTGCGGGGTCAGGTGTCACCGTTCCTTAAAGTAAAAAAAAAATCCATTTGCGCCTGTTCAACCTGAACAGCACAGGGGGAGGGATAAAAAGAGAATCCAAACATAAAACAGGACTCCTTGCTTCCATTTTCAGCTCTATGCTATACTTTTTTTATGCAGAAGAATGCGGCATCATCAACCTGAGGAGGTCCAGCCATGCCAACCCATCAATTTCTGCTCGCTGTGGACGACACACCGGCATCACAGCGAGAACTGCAGTATGTTGCGGATATGCTGCAGCACAGAGAAGACATCAAACTCTACCTCCTCCACGTTTTTCCCGACCCCCCTCCTGATTATTACGTCCAGGGGGGAACCCTGAGTGACTATCTCCAGGAACAGACAGAACAGGCCGCGGAAATATTCAAACACAGTATCACGACACTTTCCCAGAAGATTGCTTTTCAACACATCACCACAACAACCGTCCTGGCAGAAGGACGGCCCCTCAGCCGAGTTATTCTCGACAAACAACAGGAATATCAATGCAACACCGTGGTGCTCGGCAAGCGGGGCATCTCCAAGGAGGAGGAATTCCTCTTCGGCTCGGTCTCCAATACCGTGGTCCGGGCCAGCCATAACTTTGCCGTATGGATCATCGCATGACCGAGTATCTGAGCGATCTGCCGAGTCATATCCAGGAACGGTTCAGGGCACACCCCATCAGCCGGGCTCTGCGCCGCAGGCCGAAGGTGTACCGGGACACCTCTAATTTTTCCACCATCGACTACAGTGACATCATCGCGGTGGATCAGCGGTATTTCCTGGTCACCGGTCATACGGTTGAGGGGCGATTCGGGGTGGACGACCAGATCAAACAATGGGTACCCAAGACGGTTGATCTGGAAACCGGCAACTCCCATATCCTCAAGCTGGTCTTCCACGAAACCTTTGATATCGAGGTCGGCGGCTTTGCGATTCGCTGCTACCGCAGCCCGGAAAAAGAGGCCCGGGTCCTTGAACATACCCGCGGCAACCCGCGCTTTATGCAGGGCTATTCCGTGGAGGATGCGGCGGGGAATCTGGTGCGCATCCTCGATGTCATCCGCGGCCGCCAGCTGGATAAACATATCTACCGGTTCAAATGCAGCCATGAGGAGTACTACCATCAACACCTGCCCGGTCTCATGCAGGAGTTCCTCGACTGCGCCCGGGGCATTGAGATGCTCCATGCCAACGGTTTTCGCCATGGAGATGTCCGGAGGGATCATATCCTGGTTGAATATGGCTCGAACCATCAACGCTGGATTGATTTTGACTATGATTTTCACCTCATCGAACACCCCTTCATCCTGGACCTGCATGAACTGGCCGGCGTCCTCATCTTTCTGGCGGGCAAGGGGGATCATCACCCGCGCTCCGTGTCTGAAGATCCCCTCCTAGGACAACGGGTGGCAGACACCCTGTCCACCGACGACCTGTCCCTCCTGAACCGTACCCGCATCGTGAATCTCCGCAAACTCTACCCCCACATCTCTGAAGAACTCAATACGGTCCTCATGCATTTCAGTCAGAAATCAACCGTCTGGTATGACACGGTCGCCGAACTCATCAGCGACCTCGAGTCCATTTTCCCCAGCTGACCCTCCTTTCTCCTTTTGCACGAAAACAAAAACTCCTGTATGGTCGCCCCATGAGTGCATGCAATGAACTACACTATGGCGGCTATTGCCAGGAATGCGGGACCCGTCACGACCTACCGGCACAACCGGCCATGCAGGCGGCCGCCGCCCTGTTTACGGCCTTGGAGGAGAAAACCGTCCCCCTGGAAACCGAATCCCTCTTCGGCACGGCCCGTGGGAAGATGTTCGGCGTGCTCCTCGCCCGAGACCGCACGGGTCAACAACAGATCCTCAAGGGTTTCTCAGGCCAGCATAACGGCGAGTGGCTCATCCCCGGCTGGGTTCCGCCCCTCTTTGACGTCAACCAGTTCACGCGGATCAACACGCCGGAGGAAAAACGCATCAAGTCGTTATCCGCGCAACTGGCCGACACCACCTGCGCAAGAGAGATCCAGACCCTCAAAGCGGAACGGAAGAGCCGGTCGCAGGCCCTGATGAAAACATTACATCACCTGTATATCCTCCATAATTTCAAGGGAGAACAACGGTCCATGGCCCGTTGTTTCCCTCCGGACAAGGGGATGCCGACAGGGGCAGGGGATTGTTGTGCGCCGAAGCTCATTCACCATGCCCTGCACAATGAACTGACCCCCACCTCCATGGCCGAATTCTACTTTGGCCGGGAAAACCGGTCGCAGACCAGGCGTCATGGCCATTTTTACCCGCCCTGCGCTTCAGGCTGTGCGCCAATTTTAGGATTTATGCTCTGTGGGTTAGAGGGTTAAAAGGTGAAAGGTGAAAGGTGAAAGGTGAAAGGTGAAAGAATATGAGATTATGTGACCATGGACAATGATTTTTATCCCAAAATAAGTGCTGACCTGCGGATCACGGTGCTCCACGCCGATCCAGCCTTTGTGGTGGTGGAAAAACCGGGCAATCTCCTCTCGGTTCCGGGCAGAAGTCCTCAGCACCAGAACTGCGTCACCCGCCAGGTGCAGGAACGGTTTCCAGACTGCATGGACCACCCCGCAGTCCATCGGCTGGACATGGCCACCTCCGGCCTCATGGTGCTGGCCTTGACCCGTGAGGCGCAACGCAACCTCTCCATCCAGTTCCAG
>JBFFNY010000044.1:0-9299 GCA_041562955.1 Desulfurivibrionaceae bacterium
CATGGCCTTGAACCGCGGCTGCAGACAGGCCAGATCATCCAGGGCAACATCAAGTTCCGACAGGTTGAAGGATCCCTGGACCAGCAATTCCGTGTCAAGCCACGCCATTTCACGCTTTGCGGCAACAAAGGCCTCCTGCTGGCTCACGCCCTTTTGTTTCACGGCAGTGGCCAGAAAGGAGAGGAGGATGGTACTCGCCTCCCTGGCCCGCTTGAGTCCTGGTTCTTTTTTCCAGACCGGACCCTCATGCTCAAAGACCTTATCAAGGTGATGGAAGATAATCTTCTGCAGCGACCACTCAAAGAGATTGATCCTGCCGTCCGCCTCCACCAGACCGATGAGGTTCTGCTTGAACAACCCATACTGGCGGACTGAGAGCTGACGCAGGGTGCCGAGAGTCATATCGATCAGCGGCAACCGCTGCTCCATCTTCAGCTGCTCCATGGCCTGGTATAATCGCTCCACCTCACCATAGACCCCGGTATCAGCTGCTCCCTGGAGATAGGCCAGCTGGTTCGCCCTTTCCACCTCATCCTGAGCCAGAACCAGTGCATAGACCAGCCCCCTTGCCCCATAGGGATCATGCGCCGCGTTTTTTATATCACCGGGCAGGGTGTTCACGAGTTGCCGGGCATAATCCAGATGGGCTGGAGTGGGGTTGCCGACCTGCTGGACCAGGTTCTCCTGACTCAGAACCATTGCCCCTGCCATGGCCACACCACTCTCTTTTTTACGCTTCTGATCTGCAGGGGTTGTTCCTTGGCTTGCCCCTGCTTTCTGTGCCGCCTTACCAACAGTAAATTGCCCATTCCAGCTGGGAAGAATGCGCTGAATACGGTGGGGCAAAGGGGGATGGGTGGCCAGCATGGAATCAAACATGGAGGAAACCCCCTGACAAAAAAAGGCGTGGCTGATTTCACTGCTGTTCGGGTTGTCCAGGATACCGCCTGTTTCCGCCGCGCCAATACGCATCAAGGCGCCGCCAATACCCTCAGGATTGCGGGTGTACTGCACAGCCGCGGCGTCAGCCAGATATTCCCGCTGACGACTCACCGCAGCCTTGATGAGATTGCCGAAAAAGGTGCCGGCATAACCGATCACCACCAGACCGAGCCCGAGAACCATAACGCCCCCACTGCCCTTGGAATTACGGGAACGGGGAGAAAAACGGAGGATGGAATAACCGATGAGCCCCAGGAGGAGGATGCCGTGCAGAATGCCCATAAGACGGATATTGAGACGCATATCACCGTTGAGGATATGGCTGAACTCATGGGCAATCACGCCCTGCAGTTCATCACGGGAGAGTTTTTGGATCGCTCCCCTTGTCACCCCGATCACCGCATCACTGGGGGAATACCCGGCGGCAAAGGCATTGATCGCCGATTCATCGAGAAGATACACTGGCGGCACCGGGGTTCCTGAGGCAATGGCCATCTCTTCAACCACATTCAGGATGCGCTGTTTATCCGGATCCCCACTGTCATCAACAATGAGCTGGCCGTTCATCAATTCAGCAATACGGGCCCCGCCGCCTGCCAAACTCATCACCTTGTAGAGGCTGCCCATGACGATGAGACCGATAACCCCGGTCCCCACCAGGGTAAAGATCTGCCAGTCAAAGGGGTGGGGAGTCGCACTCCTGGTGTTGAGATAACCGAAAACAAACATCACCAGAAGATTGGTGAGCAGGATCATCGACACCACCGCCAGGGTGAAAAAGATCACGAGCTTCGTGGTATTATGGCGGGCAACATCCTGGGAATGAAAAAAATCCATGGCCTGTACCTAGAAGGAAACTTTCGGTGCAGCCTGAATTTGATCGCTGTCTGCAAACTCCAGCAGGCTGGCATCCTGGCCGTGGCCGAACATGTTTGCGAAGATCACCGCCGGGAAGGACTGCTTGAAGATATTATAACTCATGGCCTGGTCATTAAAGGCCTGCCGGGAAAAGGCCACCTTATTCTCGGTGGTGGTCAACTCTTCACTCAACTGCATCATATTCTGATTGGCCTTGAGGTCTGGATAGGCCTCCATGACCATGGAGAATTTGGCCATGGCCCCGCTCAAAACCCCTTCGGCCCCGGCCAGGTCGGCAACCGCACCGGCATTAGACGGGTCAGAGGCGAGGGCGGCCAAACCGTTGGCTGCCGCATTCCGGGCCGCAATGACCGCCTCAAGGGTTTCGCTCTCATGCTTCATATACCCCTTGGCCGTTTCCACCAGATTCGGAATGAGATCATAGCGGCGTTTCAGCTGCACCTCGATCTGGGCAAACCCATTCTTATACCGGTTGCGCAGCTGCACCAACGTATTGAAGATACTCACAGCCCAGAGGCCAACGCCTCCCAGAATTACCAGAAAAACAATCAATGAAATCGTCATCCATTTTCCCTCATAAGGTTGGCGGCCGGGTCCCGCACATCCTGCCCGGCCATGTTAACGGCCAGCACCATCTACCCCTCTTCCACCTCTCTGAGCATCTCATCAATGAGAGCAAGACCACCCTGCCAGAACTCCGGATCATTCAGGTCAACACCGAAGGGCTGCACCAGCTCATAGGGGGAAAGACTGCCCCCCTGGCTCAGGAGATGGATATATTTTGTCACAAAATCATCCCCCTCATGCTTATACCGGCTGTAGAGCGCCAGCACCAACAACTCGCCAAAGGCATAGGAGTAGACATAACCGGGCGAATGGAGGAAATGGGGAATATACGACCACCATATGCCGTAATTATCCGTCAGGGTGACTGAATCACCAAACATATCCTCCTGGCTCTTCTTCCACATTTCACCGATGCGCCCACTGGAAAGCTCTCCCTCCTCACGCCTGCCGTTATGGATCATATCCTCAAAACGGTTCATGGACACCTGCCTGAACACCGTGGCAAAGATCGATTCCAGTTTCTGACAGATAAAGGCCTTGCGCTGCGCCGGATCCGTCAGCGCATCAAGCTGGCTATGAAAGATAAGGAGTTCGGCAAAGACCGACGCGGTCTCCGCCAGAACCAGAGGGGTGTCCGAATTAAAATAACCACGCTCACGGGCAAGATATTGATGCACCCCATGGCCGAGTTCATGGGCCACGGTGGAAACGTCGCGGATATTGCCGGTGTAATTCACCAGCACATAGGGGTGGGCATCAGGAACCGCCGGGTGGGCAAAGGCCCCGCTGCGCTTGCCTTCCATGATGGGGGCATGAATCCAGTTGCGGTCGAAAAAGTAGGAGGCAATCTCCGCCATCTTGGGGGAGAACTCCCGGAACCCGTCCAGCACCATCTTCTTGCAATCCGCCCACGGAATCAGGATATCGGGCAAATTTTTCAAGGGGGCATACCGATCATAATCCTGTAATTCATCCAGTCCCAGAAGGGATTTTTTCACCGAGTAATAGCGCTGAACAATGTCATACCTGGAGGTCACTGCGGTCACCAACGCCTCAACCGTTTCCCCTTCAATCTCATTGGATAAATTGCGGGAGGTCACCCAGGAGGGGTAGCTCCGCAGCCGGTCACCGATCATCTTGTCGGCCAGGATGGTATTAAAGATATGGGTGAGGATATGGAGCTGGGACTGCAGACCATCGGTCAGCTCCTGGGCGGCCTGTTTGCGCACCTCACGGTCAGCATGATAGAGATCAGACAGCACCTCCTCCTCGGTCCGTTCCTGTTCACCGAACTTGACATGGGCCAGGACCTTTTCAAACAGACTCGTCCAGCTGGAACTGCCCACCGGTGCCAGTTCAATGAGCAGGGTTTCCTCAGCCTGAGACAGCATATGGTCGGCATACCTGCGGATATTTGCCAGATAATGATGAAACTGGGCCGTCTCTTCAGACCCCAGAATGACATCCGCCTTATCCTGCGCCAGCTTGGACCATTCCAGATCAAAAAAGACCGTTTGCCGGCCAATGCGGCTGGCCGCTTCGGTGATCTCCTGCAGAAAGGCGCAGGCCTTGTCATCCTTGACCTGGGTTGCATAATCTAGGAAGGCAAAGGTGGCGACCCGGCCGAGATTATAGGAAATCCGCTCAAGCCGTCGTACGGTGCGGGCGAAAACAGCGGGCTCGATGGTTTCGAGCTTTCCGCCAAAGGTCTCCTTGAGCAGGGTCGCCTCCTCCTCACAAAAATGCAGATCATCACCAATCTGCGCATCCTTGCGGGATTCATACAGATCCGTCAGATCCCAGTGCACCTCACCGGTTCCAAGCTGCTCATTCAATTCTTTCGACATAATTTCCATCCTTAAAATATAGTTTAGGGTTTCACTGCATGAACCTCAGCTCACCCATCTTTTCAACACATAGGCCGCCAGAAAAAACACAAAATTCACTAAAACAATGGCGGCACCAGCCGGAACATTGGCGACAAAGGCCAGGATAACACCGGCAACAACAGAGAGCAGGGCGCATGATATTGCCAGGAACAGGGCCTTCTTGAACCCCTGACAGATCTGCAGGGCGGTGATGGCCGGGAAGATGATGAGGCTGGAAACCAGCATGGTGCCCACCACCTTGATACCCAGAATCACGGTCAGGGAGGTCAACAGAACCAGGACATGATTGACCCGTTCCGTGTTGATTCCCAGAACCTGGGCATATTCTTCGTCAAAGGTCATGGCAAACAACTCATGGTAATGGACGGCGACCAGGGTTAACACCAGCAGGGACAAGGCAACCGAGGCCCAGGCCTCTCCGTGTGATACTGCCAGAATATCACCAAAGAGATAGCTGAACAGATCCACATTAAAACCGGAGCCGAGACTGGCCAGGGTAATCCCCACCGCCACACCAATGGCCGAGACCAGGCCGATGGCCGCATCACCATACATATTGCCCCGCTTTGCCAGCTGCAAAATCCAGAAAGAGGCAAAAACGGCCATGGGAATCGCCGCATACAGGGGATAAATCCCCAGCATCAGCGCAAAACCGATGGGCGCCAGGGAAAAATGGGCCAACCCTTCGCCAATCAGAGATAAACGCCGGAGCACCAGAAAGACACCGAGTACCGCACAGCAGATGCCGATGAAGGAACCGGAGATGAGCGCCCGCTGGATAAAGCCGTACTGCAGGGCCTCTATGAGTTGTGAACACGTTGTTTGCATGGATATTTTTTATCTTTATAGGGTGTAGTACCGGCGTGGATTTTCCACCGTTTCGTTATACACAACTCAATGCTGATGACACATCAGATGCTGGGACGAGTCACCGAAATAATGGGACATATCCGGAGAATGACAAAAGTCGGCAAAACTCCCGTAGAAGACAAGCTTATGATCCAGATAGAGCATCTTTGACGCATATTGTCCGATCGTGCCGCTGTCGTGGGTGATGAGTAAAATAGTCGTTCCCTGTTCCTTATTCAACAGGGAAATGGTTTCATAAAAATGTTCCCGGGTGGAGGGATCAAGGGCTGCGGTGGGCTCGTCAAGAATGAGAATGGCAGGCGTTGCCACCATGGCCCGGGCAAGGAGAACCCGCTGGGTCTGGCCACCGGAAAGATTGCCGATCTGCTCCTTATACAACGAACTGATGTCCAGCAGTTCGAGAATAGCGGACACCTGGTGCCAATCCGCTGCGGACAAGGAGCGTGGGAAGGATTTTGCCCCGAGTAGGCCGGTTGAAACCACCTCGGCCACGGTGGCGGGAAAGGATTTATTGGTGATGGTTGTCGCTTGGGGAAGATAGCCGATTTTCTGCCAATTCCGAAACCCGGAAGCGGGCTTGCCCATAATTTCAATGGACCCGGATTCCAGTTCCATTAAACCGAGCATGGTTTTAATGAGCGTTGTTTTCCCGGAACCATTCGGTCCGACAATCCCGACATAATCCCCCGCATCAATTGTAAAACTTATATTATCCAGGGCCAGCGTCTGGCGATATCGGACACAGAGATTTTTCGAATGAATTATTGACATACCAGCCCCTGCTGCAAGCGTTTAAGATTCTCTGCCATGATGGAAAGATAGGTCACGGAACCATTCATCTCATCTTTCGAGACGTTATGGGCCCCATGCAACAGCAACAGCGCGGCCCCCGTTTCTTCAACAATAATGCGCGCCACCTTCGGGTCCATGAGTTCCTCATGATACACCGCCTGAGCACCTGTTTCCCGCATGGTTTCAATAAGAGTTGCAATGGACCTGGGGCTCGGTTTGCCGTCTGCTGAAAAACCTGGATAGGCTGAAATACCTTTTAAATTATAACGTTTTATAAAATGACCAAAGGCAAAATGTCCCCCGGAAACAATGGTCCGCGAACCGCAATTTGACAGACCCTGACGTATTTTCACATCGAGATGGGTGAGTTTTTCAAGATAGGTTGCCGCGCGAGTTTGATACCCTGATGCGTGGACCGGATCAGCGAGACTGAAGGATTGGGCAATCCGCTCAACCATGATTTTGGCCTGCAGCGGATCAAGCCAGAAATGCGGATCAATGTTATGATAGTCATGGTGATCGTCCTGATGCTCCTCTCCCTCTGCGAGCAGACCGGAACTCAAATCAACCACCCGCACCCCGCGGTCGAGACTGCGAAGCATTTTCTCCACCCGGGGCTCCATCTGTGAACCCGTATACAGGAACAATGCGGCCTGATTAATATGAATAATATCCCTGGGTGTAGGGGAAAAACCATGCGCCTCCACACCCGGCGGCAGAAGTTGCGTCAGATCCACCTGTTCCCCGCCAATCTCCCTCGCAAAATCATAGGCTGGAAAGATGGAGGCCACCACCTGTAATTTTTGCTCTTGTGCCGTTACCCGCAACACGAGTATACCTATAAGAAGTTCAATTGTTAACGTACTAATAACAAAGGTTTTTACGGCAGCGGTTGCCAATGCGGGACAAAAAGACTTTGTAGAGATCATAAAATTCCGGAAATGATAAACATAAGATTTAATACTTAAATAACACAGCCTTAGTTATACGGGAGGATTTTTTGAAAAGCAACCTCCTTAGTATATGCTCCAGCCAGCAGCCTTCTTGACGTCTGATCGTTATGCCCGCATATAAAAAACTTTCTGCAGAATTGAAAATATACGTAACCCATCACCACCAACAAGACGATACGAGTAAATATGGACAATAAAAATTCAGATTTAATTAAAATATTAATCATTGTCGCCTTAATTCTGGTTATTTATCTGCTGAGTGAGAAATATTTCAAGGTTGAACCACCGGCGCCAACTTACCAGACCTATGACCAGGACAACCGGCTACAGCGTATACGTAAAGGTTTGACCGGAAAATAAGAACCGGCATCCCGGCTGTGATTTCCGGTTCTTCAATGCCAATCCCGTTTTAACCCCGGCGCAGCTGTTACCGTGCGCCCCATCGTCCCAGACAAACCGCGAAACAATGCACTTGCACGACTTTTTCAAACGATTATCCTGTTCCTCTATGCTATTCTAGAATTTTATCAACGCTATCCTCAAAAGAAAGAGCCTTATGCGCATAGCCATCCTCGCGGATATACACGCCAACTACCAGGCCCTTCAGGCCGTTCTCGCCGATATAGAAGGGCAAAACATTGACGATATTATTTCCCTGGGGGATAATGTCGGTTACGGCCCCCAGCCGGACGAGGTCGTGCGCACCTTAATGGCACGGGACATCTTTTCAGTTACCGGAAACCATGAACTCGGACTGCACGACAAACGCTATTACAAACGGCTGAACTTCACCACCCAGGATTCGATAGACCTGACCCGGGATCTTCTCAGCGCAGAGACCCTTGCCTGGTCCATCGCGCTGCCGACCCATACCGTCCGTTACGGAGCACGCTTTGTCCACGGCTCGCCCCCGGATTCGCCGACTCAGTACATCGTCAACCCCACCGCTAATAAAATCAAGCGGCTACTGGCAAGCTACCCTGAACAGCTCTGCTTTTACGGCCATACCCACAATATGGAGATGTTCATCCATGAAGAGGTGGACGGTACAATTCATAAGGCACATTTAAACGTCAACACCTACACCCTTGTCGACCAGAACCGCTACCTCATCACGCCGGGATCGGTGGGTCAGCCCCGGGACTGGCTGAACCGCAAGGCCAAATACGGCATCTGGCAGCTCCCGGAAAATACGCTTGAGATACGGGCCCTCGACTACGATGTCACAACCACGATACACCTGTTGAATAAATCCAAATTCCACTCATCCAATGCCGCCAGATTGAGGGGCTGAATCCATGAAACAGATCGGCCGCTATCAAATCATTCGAAAACTCGGCAAGGGCGGCATGGGCTCGGTTTTCAAAGGCATCGTGCCCATCATCGACAAAGTGGTGGCGATCAAACTCCTTGACCCCTTTGAAACCATGCTTGATATTCTCGGCGCGGAAAAATTACGGGAAATCTTCCTGTACGAAGCCCAGACCATGGCCTCCCTGCGCCATCCAGCCATTGTCCAGGTCTGGGATTACGATGAAGATGAACAGGGACGCCCCTTTATTGTCATGGAATATCTCTGCAATAATCTTGGCGACATGATCGGCGAGCATTTTCTTGTGGAGGAATCCTCCCGGATTATTCAGCCGGAAAAGGTCATTGATTACGGGCAGCAGATTCTCGTCGGCTTGTCCTACCTCCACCACAACGGAATTGTCCACCGGGACATCAAACCCTTTAACATCCTGGTGGCCGACGACGACACCATCAAGATCTGTGATTTCGGTATGGCCCTGGTGGAGGGCGTTTCCTTCAGCGGCCCGAGCATGATGCAGATCGGCTCCCCCTATTACACCCCGCCGGAACAAAGTCGGGACCCGAAGTCTGTTGACGGAAGGGCGGATCTCTTTGCCACAGGAGTGCTCTTATACCGGATGCTCACCGGCAAACTACCCGGCATGCAATCGTTCTCGCTGTCCATGGTGAACCCCCTCTACGACCGGGAGTGGGATGATTTTTTCAGCAAAGCCCTGAGCTGGAACCCGGATGACCGTTTTGACTCCGCCCTGTCAATGCAGCTGGCCTTAACCAGCCTCCACCTCAACTGGCAGGCACAGCAAAAAAAGGATGAACAGGAAACGACAGTACCAGACCAGCGCATCAAGATCCGCTCAGAACCTGTCAATATCTGTGGAACCAAGGCTGCATCGCTCTTCGGAGTCAACACGCTGTTTCGCCCCCATATCGAAATAACAGGCAAACTCAGCCACGGGGACGAAACCATCCATGATCACACCACCAGCCTGATGTGGCAGAAAGGGGGCAGCGCATATCCTGTTTCATGGAAGGAGGCACTGCATTATGTGGAAAATTTGAACAAATCAGGATTTAACGGTACTGCTGGGTGGCG
>JBFFNY010000045.1:0-9026 GCA_041562955.1 Desulfurivibrionaceae bacterium
ATGACCCCTTGTGTTGACGGGTATTTTGCATAAATTTGCGTCCAGAATTCAACATTGGGACGCATCGAGTCATGAACAGGGAACTGTTCGGACGCAACACCATCATGCCCAGGCATAATCAAGGAGAAGACAATTACGAGAAAACGAAAGAGAGATAAAGAAGTAAAGCGCATATTAAGAGATATAGTAATAGGCAATGCTCACCACAACGATGGAAACAAGCCTAAAGGTTTGATTATATAAAATCAGTTCCACAGCAATTTTTGCAGGGAAGATTCCTGTATAATAAGGCAACTGATGGCGAATGGCCCGGACCGGTGACGACAACACATTACCCACGAGCAAGGCCAGCACCACCTCGCGATATCCCATGGTCCCGCTCTCAAGTAAAGCACCGGCGACCGCAAGGCCGGCGGTAAACTCTGCGGCAATATGCAGAACAATAATACCAAGGCTCTGCGGATGAAGCCATGACAAAAAACTGACATGAGTCATCATGAGCTCTTCCAGTATAGCAAATCCTCCACCACGTTGGATAAAAAAAACTACTGTATAAATAGGAACAGTGAAACAAATTATTTTTTTAATCCGTTTCCAAAACATTCTCCATGTGAGGAAAAGAGCTTCCTGAACGGATTTGCCTTCCTCCTCCTGAACAGGAGAAATTTCATTGCCCCTGACAGGAAGCAGCAATCGGCCAGCAAGCAACGTCACCATTGTCCTTAATACTGCAGCAAGCAACGTAATCCCGACATAAATAAAGGCCGCACCTTTAATAAGAGGAGCCGTAATAAAAAACATCGTGGGAAGATGAAGAAAATATGTAGGTAGAGAATTGAACAAGTTGGAACAGATCAGTTCCCTTTTATTAATCTTGCCCTGATCATAAGCCTCAGCAAGCATACTGTTGGCACTCACCCCTGAAAAAAAAGCCATGGAGAAACTTGCCCCGGAGATGCTTGAGAGATGGCCTGCACGAATCAAAGGATTTGCCAGTCTTGCAACCCTATGCGTCCAGTTCAAGGCTTCAATGAAATTAGCCACGCCAAGGCCAAGAGACACAAGCAAGATGAGTTTGCATAAAGGCCAACCGAGTTCCTGCCAGACCACCAGTCCATCCATAACGTTATCCTATTTCCGCAAAAAAGCTCATTCCAGACCAAACCAGAAAACCGTAGAGAGCAAAGTCGATTAGAACTGTGCGTACACCTTAATTATTACACCTGAAAAGAACTGTCACCAGACCCGATTATTTAAAAATGTTTCCATAATAAGGCCACACCGGAGCCAAACAAAATGAGACTCACCATCTTAACAAAACTCTGCTGACTCATTTTCGTATGAATTTTCCCCCCGGCAGACATTCCAAACCAGATCAGAGGAATAGTACATAAAATCACGACAAACAACTTCAGATGCAAGGCATGACTCATAACAAAACCAAAGATACGAAGCGAACCGTCCACGACAAATGATGCAGAAATAGTCGCACGGAACTTTGTTTTATCCAGCCCTCTTAAACGAAAATAAATAACATAAAAGGGTCCGCCAGTACCAAAGATTGCTCCAACAAGCCCCCCCATAAAACCTGCGGGCACAGCCCATTTCCGACCACCGCGCCGCACCTGCAGGGGCAGAATAGAGTACAGTGCAAAAGAAATAATAAACCCGGCTAAACACAGGGCCATAATTCGAGTTTCAAGTCTCGACAGCAGGTAAACACCGAGCCCAACCCCACAGAAGGTGAAGGGCAACAGGGGCCAAAGATCGGCAAACGAGATGTGGCGCCGATCTTTCAACCCCTGCCCCACAGAGGAGAGGTAATCCAGCACGGCAATCAGAGGGACAACCACAATGAAATCCAAACGTAAGGTCAGCAGCGGCACGGCAATTAAAGCCGAACCAAACCCGGCTATCCCCCTCACAAAATAGGCGAAAAATATAACAAAAACATAATACACAACCAGCTCTGGCGACTCAAAAAAATACATAGGGATCACTACCAAGAAAAAAGGCTATACCCTTGAAGGAATATAGCCTTAGACAACCGCTAAAGAAAAAAAGACCTAGGGCATTAAATAAAACCCCAGCGCTTTATCATATGCTGGAGACGCCACCTCGTCAAATTGACAACCAACAAAACCCTGGCCGACAACTTTAACGACAGCCCGACGCTGAATAGTTGTCTCGCCCTTGTCATCCAGAGTAAACCCAACCACAACCTCGTTGCCCACCTGCAGATTATGGGCGCCAGGAATAGACAACGCTACCCCGGTGAGCGACAGGTCTGCAATCTTGCATTTAATAGCAGGTGGTTGCAACGTTGGAACGTTGGGATCTATCTTTGAATATTTCCCATTTATATTCGTAGACTTACGATACTTTTCTCTGAAATCCAAAGACACGGAGAAACTATTATTACACGTACATTTCACATTAAGTGAATGCTTCTCGCCTTTAAACTTTTTAACCGAAATTAACTTCATGGTGCCACAATGGGGACATTTAATGGCCGCCAAGTTTTCTTTATTTACATGCACCCTTTTAGAAATCATACAATACTCCTGAGTGGATCATTTAGACATACCAATAGTATTGCCCCGTGCATCCTATTGTGACTGCATTTTTTTGCCCCTACCCTCAAACAGATACTATAGTCTTTTCTTGTCGGACAGAAAGAAGATCTTAATTATAAATTAAATCGACACTGAAAACGAATTTATTATCACACGCTTACCGTTATTTTGTATTTTTTGCAGTGTTTAATTTCTGGTTTTTCGCAATACCAAACCGGTCTCAAGATTCCTTCACAACTCTTTTTGACTTTGAACACGGCTCCATCCTTGACAAAAATGCTCCTATGCTAGAATATGAGTTTCCATTTATAGGTATAACTGGCAGAAGCAGGTAGTTATTTTCACTCTTTTGATTACAAACCCCTCGTCTCCCTGATTCAAAAACTATGGAACAAGTCCTATCCAGTTGTCCATCAGAGATGTATTCACAACTCTTGCAACATATCAACATTGGCATCCTCGTCCTTAATCTGCACGAAAAGAAGGTTTGTTTTTGTAATCAATCAGCCGTGAGTATTCTTGAACAGATACAGCAACCTATCGAGTATGATGTACTCTACCCTCTTATAAAAAAACCAATCATTGCCCTGCTCGAAAGTGGCCGCAAAGAAGACATAACAACTACCGAAAAACATGGGGACCGTTTCACTGAATATTCGGTGAACATCATTGACCCGGAAGGTCAGTTTATCTCAATTCTGATCCAAGATATCACGGACCAAAAACGGATGGATTCTATTGCCGAGTCCGCCGTCAACATGAACAATGTCGGCACTATATTTTCTGGAATTCGTCATGAAATCGGTAATCCGTTAAATTCCATTAAAATGGCCATTACGGTCTTGCAAAAGAATATCAACAAATATTCCCCTGAAGAAATCGAGGTCTATTTCAAACGTATTTTTGAGGATATTGCCAGAATTGAGCAACTCCTTAAATCGTTTAAAAATTTCAACATGTATGAACAGCCCAAAACTGAAGTTATGGACCTTTCTGATTTCATCATGCACAATACGCAACTCATTACAGCATACTCCAGTGTTAAAGACAAACTCATCGGCATCAGTGTTGATGTGGAACCAGGGTCAGAATACGTCATTGTAGATAGACGTGCCCTGCAGCAGGTTTCCATGAACCTTTTAGCCAATGCCATGGATGCCATGATGAACAATGAAGAGGCAAGACTTCTCATTGCGGCTCGGACTGAGGGGCCAAACACGTTACTTGAAATACAGGATAATGGCTGCGGCATACCTGAAGAAACATTATACGACGTCTTCAAACCATTCTACACCACCAAAGAAAAAGGAACAGGCCTTGGGCTCGCCTTATCTAAAAAGATGCTCGATCAGATGAATTGCTCCATTGATATTGAGTCCACTCTTGGAAAGTCGACCACGATAATGATCACAATCCCTAAAGCCAAACCACATGAAATCAAAGCCTATAAAGCGCAACAGGCTGAGACAAAATAAAAGTCATTTAATTCATACCCTTAGCATCTTGACAGCTTCGCACTGTTCCCATAGAATGGGAGTATTAAAATAATATATCCATAGGCAGAACCAGAGTAACGACAAGTAAATTTACAAGTTGATTGTTAAGTAAAATCATTTTAGCAAGGAGATTTTCAATGGGAATTCGTACCAGATTTTTAATTATACTGGGTATACTCAGTCTGCTCGCTCTCATTGTCATGGGGTGGACCAGTTATAGTTTCAGCAAGCGTGCTGCCATAAGAGAGGCGGAGAATAAGGGTACCATTATCTATAATTATCTTGCCGCTCAAAGACAGTTCTTTGGTAAAGATCAAAACCCTCTAATTAATGAACTTGTTGAGCAGGATCGTTTTTACCCCTATCTCATGTCCGGGTTTGCAGCATCGCGGAAAACCTTTGAATATTTCAATCAAACCATGCCTGGTTTCATGATTAAATACGCTGCAACAAATCCCTTGCTGGCAAGTAATAAAGCGGACAATGATGAGACCAAAATCATCAGCAACTTCAAAGCAAATCCATCGCAAAAATCAAGTTCAGGCACCATCACGAAAAACGGCATCAACTTTTACTACCATGCTGTTCCACTCAAAGTTGACAATAAAAGATGTCTCACCTGCCATGGTGACCCGGCAGATGCACCTAAAGACCAAGTAGAAGTCTATGGTACTGAAACGGGATATCACTGGAAAGAGGGTGACATTGCTGCAAGTTTAGTAGTGTACATACCCATTTCAGGAGCCATTGCTGATGCCAAGAAAACCGCCTTTACACTTCTTGGACTGGGTGCAGGAGGGTTGCTTTTTCTCATGTTTGCAGTAAGCATCTTCCTTGAAAAAGTTATTGTATCCCCGATTATGACCTTAAATGATAGAACCGAAGAAATCAGTATGGGTAAAAATCTCGACCAACCCGTTTCCATTAACAGTAATGATGAAATCGCTGCCCTGGCAAGAGGCATTGACAGGCTCAGAATCAGTGTTGCCAGAATGCTGAAGAGGTAATTCAAGATGAACAAGAGACAACTCTATACAAGTGGTGTTCTTACCCTTACCGCTTTACTTTTATTTTCTTTCGCCGGCCAAGGATTCGCTGCTGACTGTTTAGCGATCAGAAAAAAAATAAAGCAAGAAACAGATCTCATCAAAAGAAGAGAACTTATCAGCCAAGGACTAACGGATTGCCCGAATGACCCTGTCATTAATTTCAAATATGCGTATTCTCTTGAGCGATTCCGTAAATATAAAGACGCACTGAAACATTATCAGGTCGCCACGAAACTTGATCCAAAATATGCCAAGGCATATTTTGGCATGGGTGATATGCATCTGCAACTGGATCAGCCCCATGAGGCCATTGTTGCTTACCAAAAGGGGTTGTCCATCGACCCAGATGATAAACGGGCCGCGAGGTCCATGCAAGAAGCCATAAGCAAAGCCAAAACCGCACCAGCGCAAGTTATGGTTGCCACAAAATCAGCCCCTGCAAAAACCACTGCACCGGCAGTCCGCAAGAGTGCATCATCAATGATGCCGTATCAACCTGATATCAAGACCATTTTCCAGTCACCTCAGAATCAAATTCCTGTGGTGGCCACTCCTCTTGGCGACGAAGCGCTTCAAACTATGTCTTTTAACAAGGCAGGGCATTCAGATGTTACGGGCTCACTGGACGACAATCTCATGGGTCCAAACTAGTCCCCGCCCCACTCGTCTCCCGCGGGTATTTAAACGAAAAAAAGGAGTATGGCAAAAGCCATACTCCTTTTTTTATTACCCGCACGACAATAATAAATTCCTACTCAACCATCAGCTAAAAAGTGAACCAACCTCCTTCTTAAACTCATCTTCGAGTTGTGAATCACCTATTTCTTTAACTAAATGGCCCAGAAGCTCATTAAAACGATTTTTCGAAGGACTGCCGCCCTGTACCCATTTCTCAACACAATCACGAACAACCATGGAACCAATTGGGCCAATGGCCCGTGCCATGGCATCTTCCAGCTTAGAGGCAATTGCCGAAAAAGGTCCTTCTGTCATCAATTTATCGACATCAACAGATGGGGGTGGAGTCTGGCTGGTTGCAGCCTTAGGGGCAACTGCGGTTGCAACCTTGGGAGCAGGCTTTGAAGCCCCATCAAGTTCAGCAAAGCTTGGCTTTACCGTAATAAGATCAGCTGAAGCTTTCAATTCTGCCAGGAGCATACTTGTTGTCATATTGACAAGCGGCATACTCACATTCGCCTCACAGATAGCAACAAGAGTTGCCCCACTATCTATCTTCTTGTACAGAAATAAAGAATCATCATTCTTCACCTCAAGACTCATAATATCGCAATCCTGGGTCGTTTGATTCCCATAAAAGGCCTTCACAAAATTGCCGATACGATCAAGGGCAGGCTCACTGAATGTGGATGGAACATCCATGGCTATAACACCAAGATTCGTTGTATACACAAAAACTCCAACAACACCCTGGAGCATTTTTATTTCTTGCAATAAATCCTTCATCTCAATCCCAACTTAAACATATTAATGTGTTATGACTCTATTCAAAACAAACCGTTATGAATCTGGTTTAAAAAACCTGTTTTCAAGACATCCTATTATAAGACCAAGCGTTGCACAAATGGACTAATTGAACCGGCAACAGAATCAGCTGAAACATCAAGACCAAGCCTCAGGGCAACAAAAACATGGGGTCCATTGACAATAAGGACCTTGAAACCAGTCCGCTCATTCAAAACAAATGTCCGCGGTGCCTTTGTGCGCAACTCATTATTCATTTTTGTAACCTGAGACACGAGGGCCGCATAATAAGAAGTAAGCTTGCCGCCTTGATTTCTTTCAGCCACAACAGACCCGTCTTTCTTGGCAACAACAACAACCGTAACAACACCGGCAACGGCATTTAAAGCATCAAGTAACACTGCAACTTCAGGAGCGACAGGAGGCGAGGTATCCTCGCCTAAATCTAAGACCAGTGAAGCTGAATCGACTTCATGAGCTAAGGTCGAAGGATCCTCTGGCGGTTGCACGAGTGATGCAGGATCAATCTCTTGAGGTTGCCCGGCAGAACTCTGCGCCTTGGCATCTCGATCCGTTTTCTTCTCATCGCCCTGAGACGTTTCATTTCCCGCCGCTATTTCAGCCTTTTCATCCTTCATACGAGCAGATTCGATAAGGATATACCCCAGGGGTGCTGTAATCACCCGCTCCCGCTGCCGACATAAATTCTGCAGTTCAATCTCAACAGGATCCCAACTCGTAATTTCAAGGGCAGCCTCCTGCCCCTGAAGCGACTCTGTAAAGGCGTGGAGAATTTCACCTGCTGAAAAGAAAATCGTACCAATATGATCACCTGACTTGATGCGCAACGTGCAGGTTTTTTTATCTAGGGATAAAAGCTGCATAAAGGACGACAGTGAAACACCGACAATATGCCCTTTCTCAGCGGCAGCAAGCCCCTCATTTACCTTATCAATCAGCACATCAAAATCAATGGGCTTCTCAACATACTGGAAGGCCCCCATTGAATCTAAACGGTCTTCAATTTCAGAAGAGCCAAAGGCTGTCATCACGATAACAGGGATATCCGAATAGTCCTTGCTCATTTGAGCTAAAAGCTCAAACCCATCCATAACTGGCATCTTAATATCAGTAATCACTAAGTTAACTTCTTCACCTGCCAGAAGATCCAAGGCTTCCTGACCATTATTCGCCGAAAGAATTGAGAAGGTGTCACTGAATTCACTCAATCCATCCTTAAGACTCAACAGAAAATTATTTTCATCATCAACAATTACAATCTTTTTCATAGACAATCTCTATTACACCTCAAAAAATAAAATAGACCACAACCAATTCAATATATAGAACTCTATTTTGCACAAGTTGCACGGATTTGCCGCAAATCAGTATCACCAGCAAGCACTTTCCACAAACCATCCTGCATCAGGGTCATCATTCCTGATGCCATAGCCAAATGTTTAATCTCAGCCACAGGAGCAACATTGGCTATTTTTATTTGTAACTCATCACTATTGGTCAACAGTTCATGGACCGCTAAACGGCCGCGATATCCTGTATGGTTACATTGTGAACATCCCTTAGGTTGCTGCATGGCACCCCCGTCGAGATCTTCTTCGGTCATAGGGTAGACCGGATGTTCACCGTAAAGCTTCAAAATCATCTGCCTCTCCTTCTCATCTGGCTTATACGGTTCCTTACAGCTACTGCATAGTCGTCGAGCCAAGCGCTGAGCCAATACACCAAGAAGGGAATCTGCAAAGTTAAAAGGATCAATCCCCATTCCGAGCAACCGGGTGACTGTTTCGGGGGCAGAGTTTGTATGCAGCGTAGAGAAAACCAGGTGACCGGTAAGGGAAGACTCAACGACAATTTCAGCTGTTTCACGATCACGGGTCTCACCAACCATAATAACATCAGGATCTGCACGTAAAAATGCGCGAAGAACCCTTGAGAAATCTAAATTAATTTTAGGCTGTACCTGGACCTGACGCAGACCATCCTGGACAATCTCAACCGGATCTTCTGCAGTCCAGATTTTACGTTCAGGCGTGTTGATCGTGGCAAGTGCGGCATGCAGCGTCGTGGTTTTACCCGAACCGGTAGGACCAACCACAAGCACTAGACCATAAGGAGTCGCGAGTATTTCCTGAAACCCTTTATAAACTTGCGGCAATAACCCCATTTTATTAAGGGGCATGGCTCCACTTGCGGCAAGCACACGCATCACCGCATCTTCATTGCCACCAACAGTGGGCAGGGTTGCGACCCTGAGTTCAATGATTTTTCCCGCCTTGGTCTTAAATTTAATCTTGCCGTCCTGAGGCATACGGCGTTCGGAAATATCCAGCTTTGCGATAATTTTAATCCGGGCAATTAGAGGCCGTTTGAATTGAGCCGGAATCGTCTTATAATGTTGACAC
>JBFFNY010000046.1:0-8887 GCA_041562955.1 Desulfurivibrionaceae bacterium
CCGCCGGATTATGGCTGGCGGTGACAATGATTCCCCCATCCACGTCGTCCATGGAAAATGCGGCATGGTAGATTTCTTCGGTGCCGCATTCGCCAATGTTGACGACATCCACCCCGGCCTGCAGGAAGCCGTCGGTGAGGGCCTTGGTTAAAGCGGGACCGGACAAACGGATGTCATGGGCCACGGCCATTTTCTGCGGTTTAAACCGGGCGGCGTACGCCTGGCCGATTTGAAAGGCCAGTTTCTCATCGAGTTCATCCGGTACTTTGCCGCGGATATCATAGGCCTTGAAGCAGGGGAGTCTGGACATTGGAGTTCCTTTTTGTTGGAGCGGTGTGTGGAGGCTGAACCCTTCAGGTAAAATAAAATTTAGCCAAAATTACCGCGATCCAGTATGGTTGACGACCATTTATATTAAAAAACAAATTTATGGAGCATTCGTTACCATGAGTATTTCTCTTTTACCAGTAGATATTTCCAATAAAGTTGCCTCATTATATGCGGCCATGGAAGAAGCGTACGGGGTTGTGGCGGGGGAGCTCTCGTTTTCCTGCACCGGTTGTCCGGATAACTGCTGTGATTCCTATTTTCAGCATCATACCTATACGGAATGGGCGTATCTCTGGGAGGGGCTGATGCTCCTTAGTGAGGAAGAGCGCGCGGTAATTGTTGAGCGCGCAACAGACTATGATGCCAAGGCTAAAGAGGCCCTGGGTCGGGATGAGCGTCCCCAGGTGATGTGTCCGCTATGTGAGAACGGTTTATGTTCGGCGTATAAGCATCGTTTACTCATCTGCCGTCTGCATGGTGTGCCGTCCGGGATGACCCGCCCTGACGGTCAGCTGTTTAGATTCCCCGGCTGTTTCCGCTGCCAGGAGATTACCGGTGACAATGAAGCGGTGGTGCGCATGGACCGCACCCGTTTCTTTCAGGAATTCATTCAGCTTGAAATGGAATGGCTCGGGGTGAAACGCCAGATTTTGCCGAAGGTCAAACTGACCATTGCCGAGATGATCCTGAAGGGCGCCCCTGATTTTTCCTATTGTAAGTGAGGTGTGAGGGGTGAAATACTACACCTCCATCAGCGTGTGACTCCTGACGCCTTACTCAAAAAACTCATTCCCTGAATCCCTGGGCATTCGGGTATCTTCTGCCGAAGCCGAAGGCCTTGGATGTCACCTTGAGCCCCATGGCGCTCTGCTTGCGTTTGTACTCATTGTTCTTGATCCTGCGGATAATATCCACCACCACGGCCTCAGTAAAACCCTGCTCTACAATTTCGCTTATGGACAGATGGTCCTCAAGATAGGCCGCCAGGATGGGGTCAAGAATCTCATAGGGGGGCAGGTCATCCTGGTCCGTCTGGGCCGGCGCAAGTTCGGCGGAGGGCGGCTTATTGATGGTGCTTGCGGGAATGATTTCAGCCTTGCGGTTGATGTAGCGTGACAGCTCATACACCAGCATTTTCGGGACGTCCGAGATGACCGCGAGGGCGCCGCTCATGTCGCCGTAGAGTGTGCAGTACCCCACGGCAAGCTCGGATTTATTGCCGGTGGTGAGGAGTAGTGAGCCGAATTTGTTGGCCAATGCCATGAGCAAGACGCCGCGACTGCGGGCCTGCAGATTCTGCTCCGTGATATCTTCCTGCCGATCGGCAAACAACGGGGCGAGACCTGTTTTGAAGGCGGCGAAGATGTCCGCAATGGGCAGGGTGTGGCAGGGGATGCCTAAATTTTCTGCCAGCTTAAGGCTGTCTGTTACGGAACCTTCGGATGAATAGGGGGAGGGCAGGGTGACCCCCATGATGTTTTCAGGCCCTAGAGCCGCACAGCCGATAACGCAGGTGAGTGCGGAGTCAATGCCGCCGCTCAGGCCGATTACAGCCTTGGAGAAACCACATTTTCTGACGTAATCCCGGGTTCCCATGACCAGACCGTTGTACACCTGCTGGATGTCGGGTGGTGGCGCAGTTTCAATGGGCATGAGGGTTGTGGTGTCCACCAGCAGCAGGGCTTCGCTGAACGACGGGGCCTGACCGCAGAGGGTCCCGGTCTGGTCCAGGACAAAGCTGCCGCCGTCAAAGAGGAGCGAATCCTGGCCCCCCACCTGATTGCAATAGAGCAGCGGGGTCTGGTATTTCCTGCAAATCTGGCTGAAATCTTTAATCCTCGCCTTGTCCTTGCCCTGAACATAGGGGGATGCGGCAATATTGATCATGAAATCAAGCTCCTCCTCGTCATGGAGGAGGCCGATGGGATCGGTCTTGTACAGCTGTTCCGGGTAAATGTCCGGATCATTGAAAAGATCTTCACAGATGGTGATGCCGATATTCTTCCCGTTCAACTGGACGAACTGGCTTGTGGTGCCCGGTTCAAAATAGCGCTGTTCATCAAAGACATCATAGGTCGGCAGGAGCTTCTTATGGCTTGTGAAGAGGATCTCCCCCCGGTGGAAGAGAATGCCGGAATTGAACAGTTTTTTACCCTGTCTGGACGGGTTCTCCGTGAAGGCGCCGAGGAGCACCGGCACATCCTGAATGGTGTCGATCAGCTCCTGCAGGAGCCGGTTCTGCTGGCGGATAAACTCAGGGTGTTCGAGATAGTCCTGGGGAGGGTAGCCGCAGAGTGCAAGTTCCGGGAAAACAAGAAGCTCGGCACCTTGGGAAACAGCCTTGTCGGCCCACTCTTTGATGGCACGACCGTTGGCCGTGAAATCACCAATCGTCGGGTTCAGTTGGATGAGTCCAATTTTCATAGTTTTTTATTCGCTCGGCTGAGGTCTGATCGGCGGCTTGTCACTGTGTCCTATATATCATAATCCCAAAACCAGCACAATGCGGCTTTTCCCTTGCCAGAAAGACGCCGCTACAGGTAGGGTGAAAAGAATAAGGGGCATTTTTTGAGTGCTTTCCGGTAATCTTTTCAGGACGTTACTATGGCCACAAAATATTTTGTACTTGATACCAATGTGTTGTTGCATAATGCCGATTCCATTCACTCCTTTGCCGATAACGTCGTGGTTCTGCCCATGACCGTTATCGAGGAACTGGATAATTTTAAAACCCGGAATGATGAGTTGGGGCGTAATGCCCGGCGGGTTATTCGTGATCTAGACCAGCTCCGGCTGGGAGGCACCCTTTCTGAAGGTGTGCCGCTGGCTAATGGCGGCACGCTGCGCATCGCCTTCGGTTTTGAGTCGGTCAAGCATCCCCATCTTGATCTGAAAAATGCCGATAACCGTATCGTTGCCGTGGCCTATACCTTGAAGCAGAAGGGGGAAGTGGTCTATTTTGTCTCCAAGGACATCAATGCCCGGTTGAAGGCCGATGCCCTGGGTGTTCCGGTTCAGGACTTTGAGAAGCAAAAGGTCAATATTGATGAGTTGTACTCCGGCTATCGGGAAATTATTGTGCCGTCCGCACTCATCAACGGTATTTTCAGCAACGGTTCTCAGGCGGTGGAGGGTTTTGAATTCTTCCCCAATGAGTTTGTATTACTCAAGGATGAGGTCAATCTGCAGCATACAGCTCTGGCCAAAGCCACCTCAGCCAATACCCTGGTCCATTTGGTGAAGGAATATGAATCGGCCTTTCATATTCATTCACGCAGCAAGGAGCAGCGCATGGCCCTTGAGCTTCTCATGGACCCCGCCATTTCAATTGTGACCCTCGTCGGCCAGGCTGGTACGGGTAAGACCCTGCTGGCCCTTGCCGCGGCGCTGCAGACAACCCTTAATAGCCATCAGTTTGATAAGATTCTGGTCTCCAGGCCCATTATTCCCCTGGGCCGGGATCTGGGTTATATGCCCGGTGACAAGGATGAGAAACTCAGGCATTGGATGCAGCCGATCTTCGACAATCTGACCTTTATCATAGGGGGAGGAGGCAAGATTGATGAGGAGGAGCAGCATTTCACCCGGAAGAAGGTGGAGCAATTATTAAAGGATGAAATTATTGAAATGGAGGCCTTGACCTATATCCGCGGCCGCTCAATCTCGAACCAGTTTGTCATAATTGATGAGGCGCAGAATTTAACCCCCCATGAGGTCAAGACCATTATCAGCCGGGCGGGTTCCGGAACCAAGATGGTGCTGACGGGTGACCCGTACCAGATTGATAATCCCTATCTTGATTCTGCCAGTAACGGTTTGATGTACACAGTGGAACGACTGAAGGGTCTTGCCCTGCATGGGCATATCACCCTGCGTAAAAGTGAACGGTCCGAGCTTGCCGGGGTGGCTGCGGACTACCTGTAGGATGCTTAAAATCCTTGTGAAAAAGAGGACTTCACAGTAAATGTGTGAAGCATAGGGGGCTGTCAGGTTCTGAGCGTTCCGCTCTCTGCAGGGATTTGCTGGTTTGGCGTTAAAACGGTTTTGGCGTGTATGACAATGAGATCACCTTGTTGCAGTTGCTTGTTGTGATGGCGGTGTGTCGATAAAAAAAGTAGAAAAGGTAAGCTGTGGAATTTACACCAAGATGGATAGCCTGGGAAATCACCAGACGTTGTAATTTGAAATGTGTGCATTGCCGTTCCTCCTCAACCCTTGAGGTGGACGGTCACCCTGATTTTTCCCTGGAAGAAGCCAAACGGATGATTGATGATATCGTCTCCTATGCCAGCCCTGTTGTGGTGCTTTCGGGCGGTGAACCCCTCCTGCGTGACGATGTGTTTGATATCGCCAAGTACGGGACGGCCCAGGGGCTGCGGATGTGCCTTGCCACGAATGGCGCGTTGGTGACCGAGGCGACCTGTGCAGGCATTAAGGACAGCGGCATTAAAATGGTGTCGCTCTCTCTCGATGGTGCCACCGCTGAGGTGCATGATAACTTCAGGAATCAGCCCGGCGCCTTTGACGGGATGATTAATGCGGCCAAGCTCTTTCGCGCCAATGATATCCCTTTTCTGATCAATTCCTCGTTCACCGTGCGCAATAAAGACTCCATCCCTGAAGTGTATAAGCTGGCGAAGAGCCTCGGCGCTACAGCATGGTACATGTTTATGATTGTTCCCACCGGTCGTGGTGAGGACATTGTTGAGGAGCTCGTGCCCCAGGCCATGTATGATGAACTGCTGGAATGGCATTATGAGATGGAAAAGCATGAGGACGATATTCTCGTTCGTCCGACCTGTGCCCCGAGTTATTACCGCCTTGTGCTTGAAAAGAAAAAGGAATTGGGTGATGATTTCAAACAGCGGACGTTAAAGTTTTCAACCGGTGGTTCCAAAGGCTGCCTTGCCGGACAGATGATCTGCCTCATTGATGTGGATGGGAATGTCCTGCCTTGTAGTTATTTCCCCTTGGAAGCCGGGAATATTCGCGACCAGTCATTTAAGGATATTTGGGAAAACTCGAAACTGTTTCACGATATGCGTGACTTTAAAGCCTATAAGGGACGTTGTGGTGCCTGTGAGTATGTCAATGTCTGCGGCGGTTGCCGGGCTCGGGCCTATGCCATGACGGGCGATTATATGGCGGAAGAGCCGTTTTGTAATCATATCCCCAGAAACTATAAAGGATGAGTTGTGGTCCGTGTTTCATCATCAATGATGTGGTGAATCCGGGTTTTTACTATTTTACCAGAAAAGCCAAAGATTTTTTTGCAGCAGAATCCTTGGGGCATGCTGAAACCAGCCTGTTCCCTGAGAGAATCTATCTCCAACGCCGCAACGTGAATCCTCTCGGCATAACCATAGAATAAAGAATATGAATGATACTTTCCTGAAGGCCTGTAGAGGCGAAGCCGTTGATTATACCCCGATCTGGATTATGCGTCAGGCTGGACGATACCTGCCTGAGTACCATAAGGTCCGTTCCAAAATGAGTTTTTTGGAATTATGCAAAACACCGGAGCGGGCGGCAGAGGTCACCCTGCAGCCTGTTGACCTGATCGGGGTTGATGCGGCGATCCTGTTCTCTGATATTCTGGTGACCCTTGATGCCATGGGTATGGAGCTGACCTTTAAGGAAAAGCAGGGACCTGTTTTGCCAAACCCCATCCGCTGTCAGGCCGATCTGGATAAACTCATTGACCCTGATCCCCTGGAGAAGCTCGGCTATGTTATGGATACCATCAGCCTGCTTCGCAAAGAGCTGAAGGTGCCGCTTATCGGTTTTTGCGGCGCCCCCTTTACCCTGTCCACCTATGCCATTGAAGGCGGGTCTTCCAAGGCCTTCTGGTCCACCAAGAAGATGATGTATCAGGCGCCTGAACTGTACCATAACCTGATGAAGAAAATTACAGCCTCGCTCATCACCTATCTGCAGGCCCAGGTTGCCGCCGGTGCGCAGGCCCTGCAGGTCTTTGATTCCTGGGCGGGTTCTTTGTCGCCGGGTGATTTTGCCGAGTTTGCCCTGCCCTATGTGCAGGATATTATCACGGCCTTAAAGCCGTCCGGGGTTCCGCTTATTTATTTTGCCAATAATTGTGCCGGGTTGCTTGACCTTACCCCGCAGTCAGGGGCCGATGTGCTCGGTCTTGACTGGCGGGTGGATATCCCCAAGGCGATTGAGGCCTTTGGCCCTGATATCGCCATTCAGGGTAATCTTGACCCGATTGCCCTCCTTCTTCCTGAGGATAAGCTTGAGCAACGCGTTGCCGCCATTGTTGAGCGGGGTAAAAAAGCCAAGGGCCATATCTTTAATCTGGGTCATGGTATTTTACCTGAGACGCCTCCTGAAAAGGCCAAGTTTGTTGTTGATGCGGTTCATCGTTTGTCGAAACGCTAAGCGCCCAGAGGTGGGTTAGAATGGTCGTGTTTTGGTCTGTTAGGAACCTGGTTAAACTAAGCAACCTTCAGTCAAAAAAAACAAAGAAATGATTCCAACCGTAGCAGAATGCACCCGTCTCATGACAGAATATGGGATGCTGGATAATATTAGAGCCCATTCCTTGCAAGTGGCGAGGCTGGCTGTGCTGCTGGCCCGTGAACTTGTGACGGCTGGGGGGGGAGGGGCCGGTGCTCCTACTCCCGGCGCTCCCGCTCCTGTATTGGATCTGGATCTGGTTACGGCTGGGGCCTTGCTGCATGATATTGCCAAGACCCCGTGTTTAAACGGTACATGCAGTCATGCCGAGGTGGGTGGCGAAATCTGTTTCCGCCATGGTTTTGCCGAGGTGGCTGCTATTGTTATGGAGCATGTCATTCTGGATGATTATACTCGGCCTTTATCAGCGACTGAAATTGTCTATTATGCCGACAAACGGGTGCGGCATGATGAAATTGTCACGCTGGCTGAGCGTCAGGCCTATATCGAAGATCGGTATGGGCAGGGTAAACCGGAAATCATCAATGCCATCCGTTTGAATTTCGGCAAATGTTATGATATGGAAAAACGGATTTTTTCCTCTCTCTCGCGTGCGCTGACTCCGGATGTCGTAGCGGCGCAGGTTGAATCGAGCCGTTTCCCTTTTTGATTCGCGGTGTTGAGAGTCGCGTGCTGCAACCTCCCTTTATGTTCCTCGAATGGCCTCTCCTGCAAAGTGAAATGATGTAAGGCGTTATGGAAAAAAAATCAAAAAAAACAATTGGCGTGCTTCTCCTCAATCTTGGCGGACCTGATCGCCTCCAGGATGTGGAGCCGTTCCTGTACAATCTGTTTTCGGATCGCCAGATCATCCGTCTGTCGCCGTTTCCTATTCTGCAAAAGCCCCTGGCCCGGTTTATTGCGAATCGCCGGGCGCCAAAATCCTGTAAGGCCTATGCCCAGATTGGCGGAGGTTCACCCTTAAAGAGAATTACCGCGGAGCAGGGTCGGGACCTTGAAACACTGCTCTCCCGGGTTGCCGGGTTTCAGGTGAAAATGGCCATGCGCTACTGGACACCTGGAGCTGACCAGGTGCTGGAGGAATTTGGCCAGGCCGGGATCACTGAGATTGTGGCCTTGACCCTCTATCCCCATTATTCCCTGGCCACCACAGGTTCCTCCATGATTGATCTTGAGCGGGCTGTGGCAGCCTTGCCCTATGCCTTTCAGATCACCTCTATTGAATCATGGCCTGATCAGGATGAATATGTGAATTGTCTGGTTCGGGCGATCCGCACGGAGGTGGGGAAACTGTCAGCTACACCTACGGTGGTGTACTCAGCCCATAGTCTGCCGGTGAAGTTTATTGAAGAGGGGGATCCCTATTTAGATGACTTGGCCAAGACCATTACAGCCATTGAGGTGCAAACCGGTATACGCGGCAGGCTTTGTTTTCAATCCCGCTCAGGCCCGGTGAAATGGCTCGCCCCTTCTACGCCGGACACCTTGGCCGAGTTGTCAGCACAAGGGGTTACGGATGTGGTGATGGTTCCCATTAGTTTTGTCTCTGACCATGTTGAAACCCTGTATGAAATTGACATTCAATACCGTGAACTTGCCGAAGATTTAGGGCTTAAATTACATCGGACCAGGTCGCTCAATACCGAACCTGAATTTATCCGAGGGCTGGCAAAGCTTGTCATCAGGGCTTGTTATGACAAGGGTTGGCTTGATCACTCCAATGTGAAAGTCGGGCAGAAGTAAAGGCGACTCCGATCGTTGGTACAGGCTCGGAGTCGAGTTGGGGGGTATTCTGACTTGTCCCCTTCGCCCCCCCCTCAGCCCGCAATCCTCAGGGCTCTCTCTCTTAAAGCGGTGCCTGATAGCGGCGCATGCGCACATTCAGTAAAATTCCGATCCCCGCCATAGTTGTCAGTAAGGACGAGCCTCCATAGGAGAAGAGCGGTAAGGGCATGCCCACGACAGGGAGCAGTCCCATGACCATGGCCAGATTAATAAAGGCCTGCCAGAAGATGAGTGATACCACCCCGACACAGAGGAGGGTGCCGAATTTATCACGGGATGAAACGGCAATGTTCAACCCCCAGAAAATAAGTGAGAAGTATACACCAAACAGGAA
>JBFFNY010000047.1:0-8876 GCA_041562955.1 Desulfurivibrionaceae bacterium
AACCCCCTGGGCGCGCAAAAAGGTTGAGGCGCTTTATGCCGAGATGCTGGAGAAGGTTGAGGGAAATAAGAAGCCCAAGGAACGGATAAACGTATGGAAGACCAGTTCCTGAACAATTTGCGCAGGTTTGTCCGTCAAGGTGTAGAAGAGTGGCGCTCTCCGGAAATCATAGAACGGAAACACGAAGAAGAATAACATGGCAGACCATGCAGATCATACCATAACTGCCCGGGATCGCACCCTTGCCCAGCTGGCGCTGGCCGCAGGCGAGGCCCCGGCAAGCCCCTGTCCGGATGCTGGTGAATTGGCCCGTCTGGTTGATGGTCGCCCGGAGTCTATCGCTTACCTGGAGTCTGGGCCGCTCCAGGACGAATTGTGGAATCATCTGGCCCATTGTCCGACCTGCTACGAACAGTGGCGCATCATTGCTGAAGTTCAGCTCTCCGCAGTAAAAAAGACCGGGCGGGGGAAAATTATTTCCATAACCGGCGCTCTTCTGGCGGCGGCCGCCTCCATCATGGTGTTTGTCGCTCTGCATGACGGGCCCGTGCCGCAGGTGAGTATGGAACGGGTTCAGGTGGCGGAACTCCTGGATGTGCCTCAAGAACCGGCCGGGGTCGATGGGAAACCTGCACCCCTGGTGACGGCTGATTCTGCTGCTGCATATGAGGCGCAGCGTTTTTCAGAACGACAGAAGGAACAGGTGCAAAAACGTTCGCAGGCAAGACCGCAGGCGGAACAAATGCTGAATGGGGCTCCCCCACTGGAGCAGTTGTTTGAATCGAATGATGTTCAGGATGCCAATTTAGCTGCTGACGCGGTTGCAGGTCATGATCTGGAAGTACAGGGGGGTGAAGTGTTGCTCGAGCTGAATAGAGTTATTCCCACGTTGTTGCAAAGGCTGAAACAGGCTGAAACTGGTGCTGTTCTTGAGGTGAAAACCTATAAGCGGGATCGCGGATTCAGTATAGAGAAGAGGGGGGACGAGCAGGTTTTCATCCGCGAGTACGGGTTTCAGAATCAGGAGATGGTTGTGTCCATGCCGAAGCTGAAGAAGACCCTGAAGGCCCTGGTGAAGACTGAATTTCCCCGGAGTAATAAGGTGTGGCTGAGCTCAGGCCTGTCCACCGTGAGACCATAGGCGAGTCTCTTTCCTCGCTTATGGTTCAGGCGTGATTTCAAGGCTTGACTCCCTGTTTATTCATCTTTTCTTCATATACCCCTTGTATAATCCCTACATGGTTATTAATTATTATTACTTTGTCCACAATGCGGTTTCGCTGATGTCTTTACCCTGCGAAACCCTTTTTTGTCCCCCTTATGGAGTCAGCAGATGATCAGCAAGGTTTTACCGTGGATTAGGCCTGGTACAGGTGAGTTTTTACGACTGAAATTAAAAGCATGGCAGGCGTCCCTTGCGGTGTCGGTCTTTCTCATCCTTTTTGCCAATAGATCTTTTTGGCTGGAAATAGGAAAAGTGGTCCCGCCCACCGGGGGAAATGTTTTTTTCCTCACCGCGATACTGCTGTTTCTCATTTTTCTGCTCTATGTCGTGTTCTTCCTCCTGTCGGTGAATTACGTCTTTAAGCCTGTGGTTATCATGATTCTTTTGACCGCCTCCATGGCCGCCTATTTCATGGATACCTATGGGGTCATGATTGAACGGGAGATGGTCCGCAACACGCTGCAGACCAATGTGGCCGAGGCCCGGGATTTGCTGAGTTTCAGGATGCTCTCCTATTTGATTCTTTTGGGTGTTTTCCCCTCTTTGCTGGTGTGGCGTTTTAACATCCAGTATCACTCGTGGAGGCGGGAAATAGCCGGACGGGTGGGGTTGATTGTTTTCAGTCTTGCCAGTATGGCGGCGCTGCTCTTTGCCTTCTATGGTGATTTCATCCTCCTGGGGAAAAATCATAAATATGTCCGGCATATGATCAATCCGGTGAATGTCATCTATGGTGTGAGTTCATATACCAGCCGGGCCTTGAACCAGGGGGATAAAATTCTCAAGCCCGTGGGCCTTGACGCCAAACTCATGACGGTTCCAGGTGAGGAGCGGAAGAGGAATTTGTTTATTTTTGTCCTGGGGGAAACCGCACGGGCGAAGAATTTTTCCCTGAATGGCTATGAGAAAAACACAAATCCCCGGCTGAGTCAGGAAGCTATTTTTAATTTTACGGATTTTTACTCCTGCGGAACCGCCACCGCCTATTCCCTGCCCTGTGTCTTCTCCCCCCTGGAGAAGTCAGCATACAGTCCAGCCAAGGCGGCCTATTCGGAAGGGCTGCTGGATGTCTTGTCCCACGCCGGAGTGAATGTTCTCTGGCGCGAGAACCAGTCCGGCTGCAAGGGCACCTGTGACCGGGTTGCTGTTGATGAAATGGCCCAGCTGCAGGTGGAAGGGCTCTGTGACGGCGGGGAGTGTTTTGATATGGTCTTGCTCGATGGCCTGCAGGAGCACATTGACCAGTCTGAGGATGATCTCTTTATTGTACTGCACCAGATGGGCAGCCATGGTCCGGCCTATTATCGTCGGGTGCCACCTGAATTTAAAACCTTCACCCCGGTTTGTGAGGGGACTCAGCTGAAGGAGTGTGCGCAGCAGGAGGTCGTGAATGCCTATGATAACACCATCCTCTATACGGATTATGTTTTGAGTGAAGTGATTGGTCTGCTGAAACAGAATTCCGAGAGTTTTAACACGGGTATGGTGTATGTGTCGGATCACGGGGAATCCCTTGGTGAAAATGATATTTATCTCCACGGCATGCCGTACCTGATCGCCCCGGACGAGCAGAAGCATGTGCCTTTCATTGTCTGGCTCTCAGACTCCTTTATGGACATGGCCGGCCTGCAACCCGGATCTCTTACACAATTGCAGGATGAAACGTTCACCCATGATATTATTTTTCATACGGTTCTCGGGGCAATGGGTGTAGAAACAGAGACGTATGATGCTCGTCTTGATCTCTTTGCAATCAGTCGCGAGCAGCACTAATCCCTTCGACAAACAGGACTTATTATGGAAAAGAAATCAGCTACGGGTTTTCGCCGGGTTATTAATGCCACGGGTTATTCCCTGCGCGGCCTGAAAACGGCATGGCAGAATGAAGCGGCTTTTCGCCAGGAGCTGGCATTGATGTTGCTGCTTCTCCCTCTGGGGCTTTGGCTTGGTGAGACCGGGATGGAGCGGGCCCTGCTCGTGCTCCCCTGTTTCATAGTGCTGATCTGTGAACTGTTGAATTCGGCCGTCGAGGCTGTGGTTGACCGTGTCGGCCTGGAGCATCACCCCTTGTCTGGAGCGGCAAAGGATATCGGTTCAGCCGCTGTGTTTATCAGTCTCGGCGCGGTGATAGTGGTTTGGGCCCTTATTCTGTATCGATAATGCAGGCCTTGCAAGGAAAGAAGGGCTTTAATTTTACACTGATCCCGTTTAATTTGTGTTTAATTTCAAACAATGTCTTCCCATGTGTCTCCCCTCATTTTTTTTGATCGGTAAAACGTGATGAATCTCTACGCCACGGCGTAGAACAGAAATGGAATATTCCAGAGTATCTTATGAAAGAAAACAAAAAACCGGATGAACAACAGGCTGTGTTGCGGCTGTTTTTTTCAGCCACCTTCATCCTTGTCCTGCTGCTCTGCATGCGTTATTTCAGGCAGCTCGACCTGTCAGACCCGGTAACCCTGATCTTTACTCTGTTAGCTCTTCTGGTGTATGGGGCGATCTATCTTGCCCCGGCCGTCCTTGTCACCGGGCTGAGCCAGGTATTGCTCCGCAACGTCGGGGGGAAGGGGGAATCGTCAAGGCGGTGGTTAACCCTCGTCCGTTACACCATAGCGGTCACTGCAACTGCCGGTGTGATGATTCTGCTCTATGCGGATCAGGTCATCTTCGGCCTTTTCGGCTTTCATATCAATGGGTTTGTCTGGAATCTGGTAACCACCCCGGGCGGGATTGAGTCCATGGGTGGATCGGATGGCGCAACGCTCACCTACGGTCTGATCTGTACCGGGTTCGTTGTCCTGCAAATTGCTCTCCTCGTTCTGGTACGTTGGGGTGTCAAACGCTACCCTGCGCATTGGCTGCGATCAAGACCCAGAAAACTGGTTTATGGACTCATTTTCATTCTGGTCCTGGGTTTGACGCAAAGTCTGATCTACGGGGTGAGCCGGCTCATCTATTATCATCCTGTGACCAATAGTGCCCGGGTCTTTCCCCTGTACCAGCCCTTGACGATTTCCTCGTTTGCTGAGAGCCTCGGGTATGTCTATACAGGAACTCAGGCCGATGGTTCCAGTCTCAAGGTGAACGAGGCGCGCGGGCATCTTGCCTACCCCCTTGCGCCCATTACCGTTACCCCACCGCAACAACCGTTGAATATTGTCTGGCTGGTCTCCGAGTCATGGCGTGCCAGTATGCTGGATCCTGAGATCATGCCGACGACCTGGGCTTTTTCCCAGAAGACAAAGCGCTTTACGCAGCATTACAGCGGCGGCAATGGCACCCGGATGGGCATGTTCAGCATGTTCTATGGCCTCTATGGCCCCTACTGGTTTCAATTCCTGGAGGAACAGCGCAGTCCGGTCATCATGGATATCCTGCAGGAGCAGCAGTATCAGCTGTCCATGTACACCAGTGCCAAGTTTTCATACCCCGAATTTGACCAGACCATTTTTGCAAAAGTTCCAAGGGATTCATTGCATGACACCGGGGTGGGACTAGGGTGGCAGAATGACCGGAAACATGTCACGGACATGCTTGGTTTTATTGATAAACGGGATAAGGCGCTGCCGTTTATGACCTTCATGTTCTTTGAGTCCCCCCATGCCCGGTATTATTTCCCCCCGGAGGATGCGATCCGGACACCCTATCTTGAAGAGTTTAATTACGCCAGTATGTCGCTGGAGCGGGATATCGGTCTCATCTATAACCGGTATGTGAACTCCTCCCATCATCTCGACAGTCAGTTCAAGCGGGTTTTTGATTATCTGGAAGCGGAAGGGTTGCTGGATACCACCATTGTTGTGGTGACCGGTGATCATGGCGAGGAATTTATGGAAAATGGGAACTGGGGGCATAATTCAACCTTTTCAGAACAGCAGGTCCGCGTGCCTCTCCTCCTCTGGATTCCCGGTATGGAGCCGGAGGAGATCACCCGCATGACCTCCCATATGGATATTATTCCCACCCTCCTCCCCCTGCTCGGTGCTGAAAGTCCGGCTGCAGACTATTGTCTCGGCAATGATCTCTTTTCGGAAACCAAGCGGGCCTACACCGTGGGGACGAGCTGGTCGCAGCTCTGTTATATCGATAGTGAGTATAAGGCAACGTTCCCCTTCACCAATAAGGCCTTGAACACGACCCAGTTTACCACCAAGGATGACAAGCCGGTAGCCGATCCCTCTCTGTTCTGGCAGGGGAGGCAGCAGGTGATGGTGGAGGTGATGAAGGGGTTGAATACATTCCAGAAAAAGATCGAATAAGTGGTTTGCAGAGGCATCACCCCTTTTGGGGTGATGCCTCTTGCAGCAGCTCCGTACTCAGATACCGCTCGCCGGTATCCGGTAAAATAACCACAATCGTTTTCCCCTGATGTTCCTTGCGGGCCGCGATTTCCAAGGCCCCCCATAGGGCCGCCCCTGAAGAAATACCGCAGAGAATTCCTTCTCTTACTGCGACGAGCCGTGCGGTTGCCATGGCATTGTCGTTACTCACCGTGATCATCTCATCAATGATGGCGGTATTTAAAATCTTAGGGATGAATCCGGCCCCGATCCCTTGAATTTTATGGGGTCCGGGTTGGCCTCCCGAGAGGACGGGTGAGTCGGCCGGTTCAATCCCGATGGCGAGGAGTTCCGGTTTCAGAACTTTGATGGTCTCGGAGACGCCGGTGATGGTTCCCCCGGTGCCGACCCCGGCAATGAAAATGTCAATGGTGCCGTCGGTGTCCTCCCATATCTCCTGGGCCGTGGTTTGGCAGTGGATCGCCGGATTGGCCGGGTTTTCAAACTGGTTGGGCATGAAGGCGTCCGGCAGCTCCGCGCAGAGTGTTCTGGCCCTGGCGATGGCGCCCTTCATGCCTTCACTGCCTGGGGTAAGGACAAGTTCAGCGCCGAGATGCACCAGCAATTTTCGCCGTTCCAGGGACATGGTTTCCGGCATGGTGAGGATGAGCCGATAGTTGCGGGAGGCGCAGATCGAGGCGAGTCCGATGCCTGTATTGCCGCTGGTCGCTTCAATGATAACGGTATCAGGTCTGATCAGTCCGTGCTCTTCACCCGCCTTGATCATGGCCTGCGCCACCCGGTCTTTGACACTGCCCAGCGGGTTTGCCGATTCAAGTTTAGCCAGAATCGTTGCACTGCTGCCGGGACAGAGATTGTTGAGCTGGATCAGGGGCGTATTGCCGATACTGTTCGGGAGGGATTGAAAGATGTTCAAGGTTTCTCCTTTTTAGACTGAATGCCGTTTCCGGAGTAGATGAGGACCGGTTTTTCCAGAAGGACCTTGGTGTCGGCGGGAACGGATTCCGTGATCCAGATGTTGCCGCCGATGATGGACCGCGTGCCGATGACGGTGTCGCCACCGAGGATGGTGGAGTTGGCATAGATAATCACATCATCCTCAATGGTGGGGTGGCGTTTTTTGCCCCGGAGGCGGATGCCTGCATCCGGCGGCAATGAAAGCGCTCCAAGGGTAACGCCCTGATAGAGACGGACGCGTTTCCCGATTATCGTGGTTTCACCGATGACGACTCCGGTTCCATGGTCAATGAAGAAGTATTCACCGATATGGGCGCCCGGGTGGATGTCGATGCCCGTGAAGCTATGGGCATACTCGGTCATGATCCGGGGAATGACGGGCACGCCAAGCTTGTACAATTCATGGGCCATCCTGAAAATACTGATCGCCTTGAGCCCCGGATAGCTGAAGATGACTTCGTCATACCCTTTGGCTGCAGGGTCGCCGTCCATGGCCGCCTGGATGTCGGTGAGGAGCATTTCACTGATGGCCGGCAGGGCTTGAATGAATTCAAGGGCCTTTTCATGGCCGTTATTCGTGCAGTTCAGACAGGATTCCCGGGATTTGAAACATTCATGCTGAATGGCGAGACTGATCTGATGTGCCAGTTTTTCAAATAATTCGGTGGTTTCCTGCCCCAGACAATATTCAAGGTTGGTGGGGGTGATGGCGGTTGCGGAAAAGTAGCCGGGAAAGAGAATGCGCCGTGCCTGGTCGATTATTTTAACGATGGCCTCATAGGTCGGGATAGGGATAGAGCCGAGATGATCAAAGCAACCCCGTTCACTGCATGAGGCGGCGAGCCTGGTCACCACCGGCGGGATGCCCAGGTAGAGCTTGTTGTTGTCCTGGGTGTCGCTGATACAGTTTTTACTGTCTACATGATGTTTGAGCATGGCTGGCCTTACTGGGTTGGTGTTGATGGTTTGTCGTGATGCTGTTTCCGGGTCGTTGCGGAGCAACCTCTTCATACTATTAAGACTGAATTGTGGTTTCAGCACCCTTTCCCGTTGAAAAAATGCAGCTGTTGTCCTTGGATTGGGCAGAGATGCAGAGTGCTCTGTATTATTTTGAAAACAAATCGGCTAACACTTCACATCGCCGACAGATCTCCATTTTTTCATCCCAGTTCTTCATGGAGTTGCATTCGCAGATGGTGCCGTTGATGAACCAGCACATCTTACCCGCCTGGAATTCCCAGGCAGGGCATTGGTCGCGCCGTTTTTTCGGGCATTTCTTGATGGTCCAGCAGGGTTTGAGTTTTTTGTCGCTGTTCCGGGTTCTGGAGAGCAGAAAAAAAATCTGTCGTTCAACATGGGAGGGAATCGTGCGCCACTTCTGCTCATAGCTGTGAACGGCCTTGATGGAAAGACCCAGGAGTTCGGCGATTTGTTTCTGGGTTTTGCCGAGGGTGGTCCGGGCCTGTATAAACTCTGCACTGTTCACAAGAAACTCCTGTTCATTTGGGCGGATTTTATCTTACACTCAGGTGATGACATAATTAACGGCAACCTATCATAATTGTACCACATTGTGGTACAATTATTTTTGATGATGCCTGACTGGGTATGGCTGATACGGGGTAGAGGATATGAACCATAAGCGTGGTAAAAGGGTCGGCATCGTCATAGGTGGTTCCGGCCTTATCGGTGGAACCATTGTCTATTATTTTAAAAAATATTGTGATTCTAATATTCAGCTTCTCGCTCCGAATAGTAAAAAAATGAGTCTGCGGAACCCCGCTGATATCAAACAATATATTGAATATTATCGCCCTGATTTTATTATTAATTCGGCGATTGCGGCCATTGACAGTGACCCGCAGATGGCCTATGAGGTCAATTATCTCGGCAGCATCAACCTGGCCAAGGCGGCCATTGCCCTGAAAATTCCCTATATCTATATCAGTTCTGCGGCTGTTCTGGCAAACGGCTTGGATGTACAGGAACATCAGGTCCGGCCCCTGGTGGCGGAGATGAGCCATTACGCCAAGTCAAAGTTGATGTGTGAAAGGAGTCTGGCGTACCTTTCGGAAAACGAGGGGCTCGATTACACTGCCGTGCGCCTCGCCATAGTCTATGGCAAACATGATCATAAAATACAGGGATTTCATCGGTTATTATTCTCGGTTGCCGATCAGTCCATGCCCTGGTTGTTCACCCGTAAGGACGTCTGTCATTCCTATACCAATGCCAAAAAAATCGGGCCTTTTATTGAACATATCCTCAAGAACAGAGCGGAGTTCCGGGGGGAGATCTATAATTTTGTCGATGCAAATCAGGTTTCCCTGCCCCAGCTGATTCTGACCATCAAGAGTTTTCTGGAGCTGAAAAAACCCATTAATTTTTAT
>JBFFNY010000048.1:0-8782 GCA_041562955.1 Desulfurivibrionaceae bacterium
AGATCACGCAGACGGGGGTTTGCCGCAACACCTCCGGCCAAAACCACCTGGTTGCATTTTTTGAATTGGGCCGCCTGCACCGCCTTGGCTGAAAGGACATCGATGACCGCTTCCTGAAACGAGGCACAGACATCGCTCAGAAACAGAGGACTCCTGTCCTCTGTTTTATGGACATAGTTTGCGACAGACGTTTTCAAGCCGCTGAAGCTGAAATCAAAACTATCCTTATCCAGCCAGGACCGGGGGAATTTAATTTTATTCCGGTCACCTGTATTGCCATGGCGGCTGATCTCAGGGCCGCCTGGATAGGGCAGACCCAGCAGCTTTGCAACTTTATCAAAGGCCTCGCCGGCGGCATCATCACGGGTGCGGCCCAGGAGTTCAAATTCCGTATATCCTTTGGCGTAGAACAGTGAGGAGTGACCACCGGAGGCCACAAGGGCCACAAACGGAAATTCCGGTTTCTGGTCACTCAGGAAAACGGAAAGCAGGTGGCCTGCCATATGATCAACCCCGACAAAGGGGATGTTCTTTACCAGGGCAATAGCCTTGGTGAAATTAAGACCGATGAGCAGCGAACCGATGAGGCCTGGTCCGGCTGTAACCCCGATAAGGTCGACATCATCAAGGGAAAGATCACATTGCTGAAGGGCAGTCTCGACCACAGGATAAATGGACTCAATATGACGCCTGGATGCAATTTCAGGAACCACGCCGCCATAGGCCCGATGAATGTCAATTTGTGAATCCACGACATGGGAGAGGAGGGTGGTGTCATCTTGCATCACACCGCACGCGGTCTCGTCACAGGAGCTTTCAATTCCAAGAATTATCATACCATTACTACCGTTCCCATTGTTTTTTGTAGCCTGTTGGAGTAATCAGAATACCCCCTTAAACTTAATAACCCTTACTCTATGCGATCCTATGCCTACCGCACCAACCCTCACTGACCATTTTGACAGAACCATATCCTATCTGCGCGTGTCGCTCACGGATCAATGTAATCTGAGATGTGTATACTGCACACCCAGTCCATTGTCAAAACTAGAACATAAAGAACTTCTCTCCTATGAAGAACTTTTACGGGTGATCGAGCTCGCGGTGGGTCTTGGGGTAAAGAAGGTGCGCCTGACCGGCGGTGAGCCGCTTGCGCGCAGAGGGATTGACCGTTTCCTTGACGGTCTGGCAAAGATCGAGGGGCTCGATGATATTCGCCTCACCACGAATGGTGTTTTTCTTGATAAATATCATGGTCACTTGCTCCGGGCAGGGGTGAAAAAACTCAATATTTCCTTAGACACCCTGAAGCCTGAACGGTTCAAGCAAATTACCGGTTTTGACGAGTTTGACAAGGTGTGGTCCGGGATTCAGCTGGCCCTTGAGAAAGGGTTTTCACCGGTGAAGGTCAATATGGTGGCGATGCGCGGTGTGAACGATGATGAGATTGTTGAATTTGCCAGACTTGCGCTGAAATATCCACTGCAGATGCGTTATATCGAATTTATGCCCATTGGCAACGATGCCTCCTGGGGTAAGGATAAGCTGATTCCTGCCAGTGAAATCAGAGACCGCATTGGTGTACTCGGTGCACTCACCCCGGTTTCACAGAAGCATATGGACGGGCCGGCCCGGGTCTACAAATTGGCAGGGGCCCTGGGGTCGATCGGTTTTATAAGTCCCATGAGTCATAAGTTCTGTGAAAAATGCAACCGTTTGCGTTTGACCTCTGAAGGGGCATTGCGGTCCTGTCTGCTGTCTGATGATGAGACGGATCTGCGTTCTGTTTTACGCAACCAGGGGACCGATGATGAGATTCGGAATCTCATTATTAAGACCATTCAGGGCAAGCCCAAGGGGCATCTTCTTGATGAAAGCGCGTCGGGCTGTCTGGGCAAGATGTCTCGCATTGGCGGGTAGTCTTTTCCGGCGGATTTGTTTGCTGAGGTAAAATGTATCACCCACCGCCTGAAAATCAAGTGTCTACAGCTGAGGTTAGTCGCGATTGATGGGATAGGAGCCGAGCCATTCAAAATAGGAACAGGCTTCACGCAATCGTTCCACGGCCTCAATGATGACGCCATCCGAAATGTGGCCGAGCATATCAATAAAAAACAGATACTTGCCGCTCTCACCTTTAACAGGTCTGGATTCAATACGGGTGAGATTGATATTTCTGCGGGCCAGGATCGACAGGGTGTCGTTCAGCGCTCCGGGTCTGTCGAGCAAGCCGAGAAGGAGTGAGGTCTTGTCCCGCCCGCTTTTTGACGGGGATTCTTTGCCGATTAAAATAAAGCGGGTTGAGTTGCCGCGATAATCTTCAATTCCCTTCATGACGACCTGCAGCTGGTAGGTTTTGATGGCAAGGCTTGAACCGATAGCTGCGACAGTATGGTCTTCCGCCGCCATTTGTGCGGCAACACCCGTTGAAAACACGGATTGGCAAGGAACCCCAGGCAGGTTTTTCTTCAGCCATTCTCGGCATTGAGCAAGGGGCTGTGAGTGGGAAACAACGAGTTTGATATCGTCTATATTGCCTGAATAGTTGATCAGGTTATGGGTTATGGGAAGTAGTTCTTCACCGCATATCTTCACCTTACATTTCATAAAGGAGTCAAGGGTTGAGGTCACCGACCCTTCAATGGAATTTTCAAGCGGGACGATACCGTAGTCAACGCGTCCTTTTTCAACTTCGTAAAAAACATCTTCAATCGTCTGGATGGGGGTGTAATTCGCATTATGGCCAAAATATTTGACTGCAGCAAGATGTGAAAAGGTTGCCTCCGGGCCAAGATAGGCGACAGAGATTTCCTTCTGAGAAAGGCGGCAGGTTGTAATGATTTCATGAAAAATACTGAGCAGTGAATCTTCCGGGAATTTTTTGTTATTATCACGCAGAAGGCGATCATAGATTTGCCGTTCCCGTAAAGGATCCCATTTGGCTCTGTTTTCGTTAGATTTAAGTCGACCTATCTCGTGGGCACAATCCAGTCTCTCTTTGAGAAGTTTGAGGATGGTATTGTCAATGGCGTCGATTTTATCTCGAACCGGAGCAAGGGGATTTGTTTTGTCGGTCATGGTATTTTTATTTTCTATGATTTGAATTGAACGTTGAGTTTAAATGTTACGTAATGCTTTACCATTTTTTTCATAGAGTTCCAATCTCATACCGCAAAGTTTTAATCATAGGTGAAACGTACTGGTTTTTAGATTGAAAGTTATGCGTAATTGTTTTAAATTATTTGGAATTTCGTTAGAAAATCATTAATTTACACAAAGAACACCATGAAAATCAAAAGTTGGATGCATCCATCACCTGTGACCATCAATAAAGAAGCCCTGCTTCAGGATGCGCAGAAATTGATGAAAGAAAATGATTTTCGTCATCTTCCCGTGGTCGATGAGGATGATAATATGGTCGGTTTTATCACCGAGAGTGATTTGCGCCAATTTTCTTTTCCGTCAATGGTTGAAGATATTCCGGTTCATAAGGTCATGGTTATTAATCCCATTACGATTAATCTCAATGCCAGCGTTGAGACGGCTGCAAAGCTAATTCATGATTATAAGATTGGTGGACTTCCTGTTCTCGACAAGAAGAAACTGGTCGGTATCTTTACCCTTTCTGATCTCCTTGCCGCCTTTATAGAGGTTATGGGCTTATTCAAGTCCTCCACCCGCCTTGATGTCATCGTGAATAAAAAGGGTGGGGTTGATGATGTGACGCGCATTGTCAAAAAATATAAGGGCGAGATTGTAAGTGTTGCCCTTGAGTCACAGACATCCAGACGAAAAGTTCATTATTTCCGGTTGGATAAGTGTGACGATGTTGAGCCCATCGTTAAGGCTCTGGAAAAGGCCGGCCATAAAGTTATTTCTGTCATGGAATAAAGTTCTCTGTTTTTTTCTGTTTCCCATGTATTTTCTCTTTTGTTTTTAAGCTATTTGTGACTATAAGAAGGGTTCCTTTTATGTTCGGCCCCTTTTACAGCTTGAACATATCAGGTATTTTTTTTAACACAGACCTCAAAGGATATACGCATGGCTTCAAAGATATTTAAAGTAGAAAAAACATATGACGAGATCAATGCCAGGATAAAAGCTGGTGAAGCTGTGGTGGTCACAGCTGAAGAAATGGTTGGTATTGTGAAAGAATTAGGCGCTGTGGAGGCAGCAAGAAAGGTTGATGTGGTCACGACAGGGACCTTTGCCCCAATGTGTTCGTCCGGTGCTTTTATTAATTTTGGCCATACCAATCCTACAATAAAGGCCTCTGAGGTTACTATTAATAATGTTAATGCCTATGCCGGCCTCGCTGCGGTTGACGTGTATCTTGGTGTTGCTGAGGTTGCTCAGGGGGACCCGCTGAATAAGGTTTATCCTGGCAGTTTCAGTTATGGCGGTGGTCATGTTATTGAGGACCTGGTTGCTGGCAAAACGGTAACTATTAAAGCGAAGGCCTATGGCACTGATTGCTATCCTTCCACCGAAGGCGGAAAGGAAATATGTCTGGCTGATATGCCCTTTGCCATGTTGACAAATCCTCGGAATTGTTATCAGAATTACAATTGTGCGATCAATCTGTCCAAAAAAACGATTTATACCTATATGGGAACATTACTTCCAAATGGTAAAAATGCTAATTATTGCAGCGCTGGCAGCCTGAGCCCGCTTTTTAATGATCCCTTGTATAAAACGATCGGTCTTGGGACCCGGATATTTCTCGGTGGCGGTATCGGTTATGTCACCTCCCATGGGACTCAGCATAATCCCTCTGCTCCACGGGCTGAAAATGATACGCCCATCAGACCTGCCGGAACATTGATGGTTCAGGGTGATCTGAAAAAGATGTCAAAACGTTTCCTGAAGGGAATTTCAATGCAGGGGTACGGGACCACCATGGCCGTCGGGATTGGTATTCCTATTCCCATATTGAATGAAGAAATGGCAGCCTATACAGGTGTTTCGGATGAAGACCTGAAAACCAAGGTTGTGGATTACTCCTATGATTACTCCCATGGCGTTGCCCGCGATTATGGTGAGGTCAGTTACGCCCAGTTAAAGACGGGTGAAATTGAGGTGAACGGCAAGAAGGTCACCACAGCCCCATTGTCCTCTCTTGTTATGGCCCGTGAAATTGCAGAAACCTTGAAGCAGTGGATTGAGTCCGGGGATTTCCTCATAGAGAAACCAATTCAGACCCTGCCTACTGAATAAAGGGTGATGGATTCTGCTTTACTTGACAAACTCAATAATTTAGTCCGCTGGTTTAAGCAACAGGGGCATGTAACTGTTGCTTATTCCGGTGGTGTTGATTCTTCTCTATTGCTGTATCTCGGCACTCAAGTCCTCGGTCGAGACCATTGTTCAGGTTTCTTTGCTGACACCTGCCTGATGAGTCAGGGGGGGCGGCACTCCTCTTTAGTTTTTGCGCAATCGTATCAACTCGATGTTTTGCCCATTCACTTAAATCCCCTGCGCTCACAGAACTTTAAGCGTAATGCAGCTGATCGCTGTTATATCTGCAAGCTTGAAACGTATCGGGCCTTTATGGAGAAACTCCCAGGACAATCTGTTTTAGTGGATGGGACAAACTGCGATGATCTGCATCGGCATCGTCCAGGATTTCAGGCCGTTAAGGAGTTAGGAGTTTTGACGCCCTACCTAGATTGTAAAGTGAGTAAGTTTGATATCCGTTCATTGAGTTATCATTTAGGGCTGTCGATGTGGGAGAAATTATCGGACTCCTGCCTTGCAACAAGGGTTAAGGCGGGTTCCGTTATAACAAAAAAGCAATTGCACATCATCGACCAGCTCGAGTCCGCTTTTCATCACGTCGGATTGCACGGATGTCGTGTAACTACTGGAAAAGATTCGATTTTCCTTTCTGTATGTACAGGGCAAATGAGCTTGTGCTGTGAGCGTGGATTGCAGCAGGCTATTCATGAAATTAGTAGGGGGTTTGATTTTTCTAAAGTTTTTCTTGATCTTTCTGAGCGAGAGGGTATCTTGCCTTCATTACTTGACTATATTGGGTTTACGAGTGATAAGGGGCCTGCAAAACAACTTATTACCTACTTCAAGAATATGTCGGGATAGCCTATAATTTAAATTTAGGATTATTTGTGGTAAATTTTTTATTAAAATTAACAAAAACAGATAGTTCTATTTGACAAGTTGGGAATGTTCTGTAAACATTCCTAATTATAAAAAACATTCAGCCCACCCAATCATCACAATGGAGAAAAGAGTATGAATAAGAGTGAACTGGTCGACAACATGGCATCCGCTGCTGGTATTAGTAAAGCCGCTGCAGAAAAATCACTGACAGGACTTCTTGAGTCCATCACAAACGCTTTGTCTAGTGGTGATAAGGTGACCTTGGTAGGATTTGGAACTTTCTCCACATCAGAAAGAAAAGCACGTCAAGGTCGTAACCCTCAAACAGGTGATACGATTCAGATTGCAGCTCGTACTGTTGCTCGTTTCAAGCCAGGCTCCAAGCTTGCTGATGCTGTAAAGTAATTCTGAACGAACAGCCTAAAGTAAAATTAAATGCTTTAGTTTTAAAAGTTTAGATATCCGTTAGCCTTTTACAGGCTGGGGAGACGGATAAAAAAGGCGTGATAGATATTTCTATCGCGCCTTTTTTTTGTTCTGAATGGGGTGGTAGCTTACGTGTTCGTATTGATGGTCACGTCTGTTATTTCGGCTTGAATCATGCCGTCTTGCATTTTGATTGCAATTTTGTCTAAAACCTTGACGTTTTGCACCGAGGTGATTGGTTTATGTTGTCGGTCTGTGACGATACCGTACCCCCGCCCCAGCACGGCAAGCGGACTTATGGCATTGAGTAGGATTGCATTGCGCTGCAGTTTTCCCTGGGCATCCGTCAGTATATTCCTCTGGGCCGAGATCAGCCGTCTGGCTATATTTGAAAAATGCCTGTTCTTTCGCTCCAAGGCCTTGGTTGGAGAAGCATACTCCAGTCGGCTCAGGAGATGGTGCAGTTGTTCTTGCTTCGAAGAAGTTGTTTTTGAAAATGCCAGTTCAAGTTGGGTGACGAGGTGGTCGATTTTGAGTTGATGGTGATCAAGTATCGAGCGAGGATCTCCAAGAAACTTAAGCTGGCTTTCGAGGTTTGCTTCATGGGTTGTGATTTGAGCTGAGATCTCGTCAACCATCCTGTCTTTAATCTGCAGGATACTCCTTTTTATTTCTTTTATGTTGGGTACAATGAGTTCAGCCGCTGCGGTGGGGGTCGGGCATCTGATGTCAGCTGTGAAATCGGCGAGGGTAAAGTCTGTTTCATGACCAATTGCCGAAACTACAGGGAGGGATGCACCTGCTATGGTCCGCGCCAGGGTTTCATCGTTAAACGCCCACAGGTCTTCAATTGCTCCTCCGCCCCGGCATAGTACCACAATATCGGCCCAGTTTCTTGCACACGCTTTTTTTAGGGATGTTGTAAGTTGCTGGGCCGCTTGATCGCCCTGCATCGGTGTCGGGATGATTTCTATTTGCAGTTGCGGGTGTTTTTTGAGGGCTATTTTTAAAAAATCGTGAACAGCAGCGCCAGTGGGAGAGGTGATGAGGCAAATTTTATGGGGTAACACGGGCAGTCGTTTTTTATGTTCTTCACCGAACAATCCTTCCCGGCTCAATTTTTCTTTCAAGACCAGAAATTGCATATGGGCTTCGCCATATCCCGCTTTTTGGATTGAATCGACAATGATTTGGTATTCACCGCGTTGTTCGTAAATAGTGATACGGCCACGGCAAATAATTTGATCACCATCCTTGAAGTCGTTTTGCAAAAAACGGCGCTGTCCTTTAAATAAAACAGCTCGAATCTGGGCCTGGTCATCTTTCAGGATAAAATACAGGTGGCCTGAATAGGGACTTCTGAGATTGGAAACCTCCCCTTGAAGGTTGACAAAAGGGTGGCTTGTTTCGATGAGTCCTTTCAATGAAGCTGTAAATTCACTGACGGTTTGGATGGATTTAACAGGGTTGAACATATTGATCTTTTCGGGTTCAGCTTGTATATAAGACAGACAATTAAGGTCTATTATAAAATGTTTCTCCAATAGGAGTGTTCATGACTGAACATAACGTCTTTACCAAAAAACACACTGAAGAAGTGACTCAAGCAAAACAAACCCTGCTGGATGAGCTTAATTTGCCACCGCAAGCCACAACATTTATTCGTGAAAACCAACGCGTGCTCCAGTTGTTTTTTCTGCTGATTGTTCTGTCGATATGTGGGCGGAGTTATTACATTCATTATACGACAACGAAGATTGACCGATCATCAGAGGCATTGGCCCATGCACTGATGGTTCCTGGTGGTGAACAGGTTTCGGCTCTCGAAGCGGTTGCCCGTGATCATGGAGGGACAGGGGCTGCGCATTGGGCCTCAATTACCCTCGCCAAGCAATATCTTGAAAATACTCAATACGATCAGGCCATAGTTGTTCTGCAATCACAGGTTGCAACGTTGAAACCTTCTGCACCGCAGATGGTGCTGTGTAAAATGCTGCTGGCCAATGCCTACGAGCTGGATGAACAGAGTGATATTGCGGTCCGTTTTTACAAGGAAGTACGAGATGTTCATGAGTTTATGGTGGTTGGCAATATCAATCTTGCTCGAGTTTATGAGAAAACAGGTGATCCGGTTGCAGCCCGTGATGCCTATGAAAAAGCCTCTGCCTCACCAGCGTTATCCCAACCTGAAAAAGACTGGTTGAAGGATCGCATGCATAAGCTTTCCACAACATAA